>NZ_BAABFR010000018.1:0-65544 GCF_039541155.1 Tsukamurella soli | reverse complement strand
CGGAGTCCGCCGCCCGCCGAGCGGGCCGGCCGCCGTCGGCAACGGAGCTGGCGTCGGCGGCCGTGCAGCAGCAGGCGGTGGCCGTCACCCGCCGCACCGACGTCCTGTTCGTGGTGATCGCCGACGACGCGGGATTCCGTCTGGCGCACCCGGATCCGTCGCAACTCGGCAGCCGTGTCAGCACCGACCCGACCGCCGCCCTCGCGGGTCGCGAGGAGGTGACCGAGCAGACGGGAACGCTCGGCGGGTCGGTACGCGCCAAGGTCCCGGTGTTCGGTGGGAAAGGCGCGGTGGTGGGCATGGTGAGCGTGGGGGTGTCCACCGACACCGTCGGCGCCGCGGCGCGGCGCAGCCTGCTGCTGCTGCTCGGGCTGGTGGCGGCCTCGCTCGCCGTGGGCGCGGCCGGCTCGGGCCTGCTGGCCCGACGGTGGCGGCGACTCACCCTCGGCCTCGAGCCCGAGGAGATGGCCGAGCTGATCCGCGAGCAGGACGCGGTGCTGCACTCGGCATCGGACGGCGTGATCGCCGTCGACGCGGACGGCGTCGCCCGCGTGATCAATCCGCGGGCACGCGAGCTGCTCGGCGTGGCTGCGCCCGCAGGTACCCCACTCGCCTGGCTCGGGCTCACGCCGCGGGTGGCCGCCGTCGCGGCCCAGCCGACGGACCCGCCCGTCGCCGCGGCGGTCAACGAGCGGGTCGTATTGGTGGCGTCGCGACGGGTGTGGCGGGGCGATCGAGACCTCGGGACGGTGCTCACCGTGGCCGACCGCACCGACGTGGAAGCCCTGACCCGCGAGATGGATTCGATCCAGGCGATGAGCTCCGCGCTGCGCGCTCAGCGACACGAGTCCGCGAACCGGATGCACGTCGTGGCGGGACTCCTGCGCGCGGACCGGACCGGCGAGGCGCTGGCGTATCTCGACGAGGTGGCCGGCCTGGACGGTGCGGGCGCGCCGGTGCCCGGGATCGCCGGCCTTCAGGAGCCGCATCTGCGGGCGTTCGTGTCCGCCAAGGCCACGCAGGCCCGCGAGCGGGGCGTCGCGCTCACCGTCGGGTCCGACACGCTGCTGGTCGACACGCTGACCCGTACGGTGGACGCCACGACGGTGGCGGGCAACCTGATCGACAACGCGATCGACGCCGCGAGCGAGTCCGGCCCCGGGGGGACCGTCGAGCTGGACGTGCTCCGCGACGGCGACACACTGGTGATCGCGGTATCGGATTCGGGCGGGGGATTCACGGTGGCCGACCCGTTCGCGGAGGGGGTCACCACACACGGCCTGTCGACGGTGCCGGGCGGCCGGGGTATGGGCCTCGCGATCGTCCGGCAGGTGGCCCGGTCGGCCGGCGGCGACGTCGTGATCGCCTGCCGCGGCGGCGCGCAGGGGCCGACCACGGTGGTCGCGACGCTCCCCGGCTGCCTCCTCGCTGCCCCGCCGGCGGACGTGGGCGGGTGCGTCCGAGGATGACACGAGACGTCCGGATCCTGGTGGTAGACGACGACTTCCGCGTCGCCGCCCTACATGCGGGGGTGGTGGACGCGATGGCGGGGCTGACGGCGGTCGGCTCGGCGCGCACCGCCTCGGAGGCGCGCGCGGTCCTCGCGGACACGCCGGTCGACCTGGCGCTCGTCGACGTGTACCTGCCGGACGGTTCGGGCATCGACCTGGTGCGTGAGATACGGTGCGATGCCTTCGTTCTCGGTGCCGCCAACGACTCGTCGACGGTGCGCGCGGGGATCGCCGCGGGCGCGCTGGTGTATCTGATCAAGCCGTTCGACAACGCCGAGCTCGCGCGGCGCCTCGCGGCCTACACGGCATACCGGCGGATCCTGGACGCACCCCAGGTGACGCAGGCCCAGGTCGACGCGGCCCTATCGGTGCTGCGCTCGGACCCGCCGACCGCTCGCCGCGACGACGCGGTGTCGGTGACCGAGCGGCGCGTCGTAGCCGCGCTCACCGACGCCGGCGGTCCCCTGCTGGCCGACGAGATCGCCGAGCGCGTCGGGGTCTCGGCCGGCACCGCCCGCCGCTACCTCGCCGACCTCGTCCGGTCCGGAGTACTGGCGATGGAGCTGCAGTACGGGAGCACGGGGCGCCCGAGGCAGCGGTACCGCCTCGGAGCCCGCACCGACAACCCGCGCGAAACCGGCCGGAGCTGGCTAGGCTGAGGCCTTCCCGTCCGATCGGTGCGCTGGTCGGACGGGACCGCGGCAACGGCGCCGTCGACTCGATCTCGACGAGGAGGCTCAGATGTCCGATGCGGCAACCGGCCACATCCGCTTGACCTCGCACTCCGGTGGGTCCGGTGCGCCACCGATCCACTGGGGCGCGCCCACGGCCGCGGAGCGGGGCCCGGTGATCGGCACCACCACGACGCGGGCGGACCGCAACGTGATCGGCACCCACAGCGGCTCGTACGGCGTGTACCGGGCGCTGGCGGTGGCGGCCGGGAAGCTGTCCCGGCAGCACCGCGCCGACCTCACCGACACGACCCCGACCGACACCGTCGGGCCCTTCCCGCAGTGGAGCGAGCCGGACGCCATCGTCAGCCTCGACCCGTGGGGCGCGACGGTGGCCGACGTGTTCGCCGCCGACCTCGCCGCGGGCCGGGACATCCGGCCGACGATCGCGGTGACCAAGGCGCACGTCATCGTCCCGGAGATCGCGGACGCCGTGGCCCGGGGGCGGCTGGTGCCCGACGGCCGGCTGCTGTTCCCCTCGGGTGCGGCCCTCGTCACCAAGGCCGCGATCGAGCCGGTGTGGTACCTGCCGGGCGTGGCCCAGCGGTTCGGATGCAGCGAGGCCGACCTGCGTCGGGCGCTCTTCGAGGAGACCGGCGGCATGTACCCGGAGCTGGTGACCCGCAGCGACCTCGAGGTGTTCCTGCCGCCGATCGGCGGGCAGACCGTGTACATCTTCGGCACCCCGGCGGACCTGGCCGACCCCCGCGTGGAACTCACGGCCCGCGTACACGACGAGTGCAACGGCTCCGACGTGTTCGGGTCCGACATCTGTACCTGCCGCCCGTACCTGACGCACGCGATCGAGGAGTGCATCGTGGGGGCGCAGAACGGCGGGGTGGGGCTGGTCGTGTACTCCCGCAAGGAGGGTCGGGCGCTCGGCGAGGTGACCAAGTTCCTCGTCTACAACGCACGTAAGCGGCAGGAGGGCGGCGACACGGCCGAGATGTACTTCACCCGTACCGAATGCGTCGCGGGTGTGCAGGACATGCGGTTCCAGGAACTCATGCCCGACGTCCTGCAGTGGTTGGGTATCAAGAAGATCCATCGTCTGGTGTCGATGAGCGATATGAAGTACGACGCGATCACCGGCTCGGGGATCGAGGTGGGCGAACGGGTGGACCTGCCCGACGACCTGATTCCGGCCGACGCCCGGGTGGAGATCGACGCGAAGATCGCAGCCGGCTACTTCACGCCCGGCGCGGTCCCCGACGCCGACGAGCTCCGCAAGGCCAAGGGGCGGAGCCTGGACGCGTGACCCGTACCCGTCCCTCCGCCGAATCCCCCGCATCCGCAGTCCGCCGTCCGGACACCTCGACCGCCGTGGGGGCCGCGACGGCGCTGGCGTCGACGGCCGCCGTCCGGTGCCGCGCGCAGGCCCTCCTGGAGCGGGCCAGGGGCGGGGCGTCCGGCTGGTTCCTGGTGGACGACGGTGCGCTGGGCTCCGCCGCCCAGATCGTCGCCGATGTGACGCGCACGCGCTACCCCGGCCTCGCCATCCCGTACCACAGCCGGTGGCGGCACTTCGAGGCCGGCGGTGTGGATCGGACCGCGGCGCTGGGCGATCGGCTCGCGCAGTCCGGCGCGGACACCGGGGCGATCGCCCGGGCGCAGATCGATCTCGCCGTGGTCAGCGTGCTGCTCGACGCGGGTGCGGGACCCGATTGGCGGTTCGCCGAGGACGGGCGGCGTATCGCCCGGTCGGAGGGCCTGGCCGTCGCGAGCTGGCACGCCTTCACCGCCGGACTCTTCTCGTCGGATCCGGGGCAGCCGCTGCGCGCCGACGCCGCGGCGTTGCGCACCCTGGACGCCGGCCGGCTGGCCGCGGCTTTCCAGGTGGGGCCGGCGAACCCGCTCGTCGGGTTGGACGGCCGCCTCGCGCTGCTGCACCGGCTCAGGGACGCGGTGGCGGCGCGGCGCTGAGTGTTCGGTGCCGACGGCCGCCCCGGTGGGCTGTTCGACGCCCTCACCGCCGCCGGCGGATCGGTGCAGGCGCACGCGATCCTGATGACGCTGCTCGACTCGCTGTCGCCGATCTGGCCGTCCGGCAACGTGATCGACGACGGTGCCGGCGGGCGCGCCCCGGTGGGCGACTGCTGGCCGCACTCCGCCGTCCCCGGCCCCGGGCTGACCGCCGGCTGGATGCCGTTCCACAAGCTGTCGCAGTGGCTGACCTACTCCCTGCTGGAGCCGCTGCTGTGGGCCGGTGTCACGGTGACCGGACTCGACGCGCTGACCGGGCTGCCCGAGTACCGCAACGGGGGCCTGCTGCTGGACACCGGCGTACTGCGGCTGCGGGATCCGGCGCTGGCCGCCCGCCGGTGGGACGTCGCCGACGAGGCGATCGTCGAGTGGCGGGCGCTGACGGTGGCGCTGCTGGACGAGCTGGCCCCGCGCGTCCGCGACCGTCTGGGGGTGACCGCCGACGCGATGCCGCTCGCCTGCGTCCTCGAGGGCGGGACATGGGCCGCGGGAAGAGAACTCGCCGGGCGGTGGCGCGGCGGCCTACCGCCGCTCACCATCGCGAGCGACGGCACCGTCTTCTGACCCCGCGCCGCCAATCCTGCCGTCCGCCGATCGTGCCCGCACCCACCGAAGGGGATCCCATGCCCGACGTCCACCTGATCGACCACCCGCTGGTGCAGCACAAGCTCACCCTGATGCGCCGGAAGGATGCTTCCACCAACAGCTTCCGCCGCCTCGTCGGCGAGATATCGATGCTCATGGCGTATGAGGTGCTGCGTGACATGCCTACTCAGGAGATCGACGTCGAGACGCCGCTCGAGCACACCACCGGTCACGTGATCGACGGGAAGAAGCTGGTGTTCGTGTCGATCCTGCGCGCCGGCACCGGGATCCTGGACGGCATGCTCGAGGTGGTTCCCGGCGCCCGCGTCGGCCACGTGGGGCTGTATCGCGACCCCAAGACGCTGGTAGCCGTGGAGTACTACTTCAAGATGCCCGGCGACCTGGACGAGCGCGACGTCGTGGTTGTGGACCCCATGCTGGCGACCGGGCATTCGGCGATCGCGGCGGTCGACCGGCTCAAGGAATGCAGGCCCAAGTCGATCAAGTTCGTGTGCCTGCTCACCTGTCCCGAGGGCATCGCCGCGATGCGAGCCGCACACCCGGACGTACCGATCTATACCGCCGCGATCGACCGGTGCCTCGATGAGCACGGGTACATCCTGCCCGGCCTCGGCGACGCCGGTGACCGGATCTTCGGCACGAAGTAGCACTCCGCCGCGGCGGCCGCTCTACCCTGAGGACAACGCCTCCGCGAGCGACCCGCACGCGCGCAGCGTGTCGATCAACGCCGTGGTGTCCTGCGCGTCCGGCCAGCTCGACAGCTTGGCCGCCACCGTCCGCGCCCCGGGGTGCACGTACACCAGTTGGCCGTGGATCCCCATGCACAGCAACACCTTCGCGCCGCCGCGGCGGACGAACCAGAACTGGTTGTGGTACCAGCCGCCGGGCAGCACGGGCTCGTTGGCGGTGCCCGCGAACGCCGCCCGCACATCGGCGCCGGGGTCGAAGGACTCGGCGATCCACCGCTCCGGAATCACCTGCCGGCCGCCCGCGACACCGTCGTCACACAGCAGCCGGCCGAACCGCGCGAGGTCCCGCAGGGTCGCACACACCCCACCGTCGTGCATCGCGTTCCCGAGGGCGTCGACGGTGACGAACGCATCGGCCTCGGCGCCCATCGGGCGCCACAGGAGTTCCGAGATCAGTTGCGCAGTACGGATTCCCGTGACCCGCTCGCACAGCCACCCGAGCAGGTCGGTGTCGATGGAGCGGTAGACGAAGCCGCCACCGTGCGGCCCCTCGGCAGGCAGCCCCGTGATGTAGTCGTACAGGCCGGCCGGGTCGGCGTCGGTGCGCGGCGCCCACCCCGCCGAGCGCTCCATGACGCGGACACCGGCATCGGGATCGGTGTATGCCTCGCTGAACCGCACGCCGGTGCGCATATCGAGCACGTCCCGCACCGTCGCTCCGGCGTACCCGGACCCCGCGACCTCGGGCAGGTAGTCGGTGACGGCCCGCGCCGGGTCGATCAGGCCCTGTTCGCGCAGGATCCCCGCGACGCACCCGAGCAGCGACTTCGACACCGACATCAGCAGGTGCCGGGTGCCCGGCGTCATCGTCCCGCGGTACTGCTCGGCGACCACCGCCCCGTCGTGCAGCACGAGGAAGCCGTCGGTGTGCGTGTCGTCGAGCACCGCCGCAGCGGTGTCGACGCCCGCGCCGAGGCGCCCGACGGGGATGGACAGATCGACCGCGGGCCCCGCCGGCAGCGCGGCGGCCGCGGCGGGACCGGCGCCGGGGATCTCCGCCACCGGCATCAGGTCGGGGATGTGCTGGAACGCCCAGCCCACGTTCTGCGGCTCCTGCCAGTTGGACAGGTCGATCCCCTCGGGCCGTCCGGCGGCGCGGGTCATAGGGCACTCCATCTCTCGGGCTGGATCTCTCGGGCTGATCTTCGGGTGATGCCGGGTGGCGCTGGGCTGGGTGACCCGGCGCGGAGCCGCCGACCCTATGATCGAGGGTCGTGACGAACGATGCGGGCGATGCGGCGGTGGGGGCCGACGCCCGCAACTGGCAGACGCCACCGTACAACCGCTGGGCGTTCTGGAACGTCGACCGTATCCTGCCGGTGCGCACCATCCCCCGCGCCGCGGCGCCGCACCCGTTGCCGGAGCGGCCCGCACCCGATCTGCTGCAGACCACCCTGACCGACGTGACCGGCGCTCCCACCACGGTGGGCGCGGTGTTCGAGCGGACGTACACCGACGCCTACCTGATCGTGCGCGACGGAGCCGTCGTCGCCGAGTGGTACTGCGCCGCAGGGGGCCCCGAGCGCACACATGCGATCATGTCGATCACGAAGTCGATCGTCGGGTGCGTCGCGGGCGGCCTCGTCGCCGACGGCCTGCTCGACCCCGAGCGTCCCGTCACCGACTACGCGACCGAGTTGGCCGGCAGCGGCTACGCCGGCGCGCGGGTGCGCGACGTGCTGGACATGCGCACGGGCGTGATCTTCCGGGAGGAGTATCTCGACCCCGCATCGGAGATCCGCGCCATGGCCGACTGGCTCGGCTGGCAGGCGCCGTACGGGGCCCCTCGTGCCGGCGGGCTGTACGGCTTCCTGGGGTCGCTGGGCCGTGGCGGCGAACACGGCGGCCCGTTCGTGTACCGGTCGGCCGACAGCGACGTCCTGGGTTGGGTGTGCGAGCGCGTCGCCGGCCTGCCGATGGACGTGCTGATCCGCGAGCGGATCTGGCGCCCGATGGGCGCCGCGGCCGACGCCCTCATGCTGTGCGACACCAATCGGACCCCGGTGCACGACGGTGGCCTCGCGGTGACCGCCCGCGACCTGGCCCGGTTCGGGCGCGTGCTCGCACACGGCGGGGTCGAGCCCGACGGCTCGTCTCACGTGGTTCCTCCTCGGTGGTTGCGTCAGGTGTGGACGGTGGACGCGGGCGCCCGGGCCGCGTTCGCGGCGTCCCCGTCGGAGGCGGCCATGCCGGGCGGCTGGTACCGCAACCAGTTCTGGGTGCGGCCCGACGCCCGCGGCCACGACGTGGTGCTCGGCATCGGCATCTACGGGCAGCTGCTGTTCGTCGACCGGGCCACCGGCACGGTCGGAGTCAAGTTCTCGAGCTGGCCCGCCCCGCAGGTCCCGGCGTACCTGGAGGACACCTTCCGGGCGTTCGCCGCCGTGGCCGCCGGGACGGCGGGCACTACTTCACAGCGTCCACCGTCATCACCACCGGTGTCTCCGGTACGGCCTCTGTGACGTAGCTGCGGCGGATGCCCTCGATGTATCGGCGGGCACGCGGCGTGAGCGCGCCGCCGGACTGCATGCGGCCCTTGGTCACCAGAATGCCCAGGTCGGCGCCCTTGAACAGGTAGTCGCCGGGACCGTAGACCCGCAGGTAGAACGCCTCGTCCTCGCCTGCCAGGTCGTGCCAGTCCTGGCTGACGCGCTGGAACCGCAGCTGGCCTCCGTCGTCGAAGTGCCAGGTACCGGTGCGCGGGGCCGCCAGGATCCGCTCCACCGAGTCGGTCGGCTCCTTCATGATCAGCTGCGACCAGGTGTCCACGGCGGCCAGATCGCGCCAGCGGGCGTTGATCTCCTCGACGCTCACGGAGTAGTCGACGTCCATGTACTCGAGCAGGTGGAACAGGAACAGGGGCACGTCGGCGTACGCGCCCGCGGTGACGTTGGTCATCGACGACGTCCCCGAGATGCGGGGGTTGAGTTCGCCGAGATACACCTCGTCGGTGTCGATGTCGATCAGCACGTCGATCTCGAGGAAGCCGAGGTAGCCCTCCTGCGCGAGGCGGTCGCCCAGCTTTCGGACGTTGGCGATCGCCGCCTCCCGGTGCGCGTCCGACAGCGCCTCGGGGAACAGGTCGTTGCCGCACCAACCGCCCTTGTACGGGGTCAGTTCCGGGTAGCCGGTGAGGTCGGTCATGAACGGGCCCACCACGGTGCCGTGCCGGGTGATACACGCCTCGACGGCGACGGCCCTGTTGTTGATCCGCTTCATCACCTTGAGCTGCTGGCCCACGATGTCCCCGGAGCTACGGTCCCAGTCCGCCTCGGCCTTGATGAAGAACGTCGTCTTTCCGGAGTCGCCGTACGGCGTCTGTACCACGAGATCGGTCCCCAGATGGGCGGATTCAGCCAGTTCCAGCAGCTCCTGATAGGTGTCGGCGCTCCCGAGCACGTTGGGCACCGACGGTGCGCCGGCCTCGTTCCCCAGGCGCGTGGTCTCGATCTTCGAGTCCAGGCGGCGGCGCAGCTCGTCCGACGGCAGGATCAGGTCGTATCCCCGCTCCCGGCAGATCTTCTCGGTCTCGGCGTCGAAGAACACCATCGCGATCTTGGGCCGGCCGCCGCGCCTGCGCAGGTACTGCTGCACCTCGGGGTCACGCAGCAGGTAGTTGTTGATGTCCTCGGCCGACTCGAACTCCACCGGTGGCCGGTTGACCGGCGCGAACACCCGGGGATGCTGACCGTCCCACGAGTCGTAGTAGGCGATGTAGTGGAAGTTGCGGACCCACCGGTCGATGCCGAGCAGGTTGAAGGCCGTGGGACCGACGAAGTAGATCGGTTCCTCGTTGGTGCGGAAGAAGGTCCGGATCTCCGAGATGCCGTCGAGGTACCGGCGGCCCGGTGTTCGGGTGGTCGTCTCCGCTGTGGCGGTGGTCGTCTCGGGAGCGGTGGTCGTCTCGGGAGCGGTGGTCGTCTCGGGAGCGGTGGTCGTCTCGGGAGCGGTGGTCGTCTCGGGGGTGTCGGCCATGATGGTCCTTCCGGGTCGAGCGGTGCGGCGGACGGCGCGAACGTCCGCCGCCCGGGCGGTGACGGCGGCCAGCAGGTGCCGCGCCCATCGGCGGACGGGACGAGGCTGGGCGGTCGCCGCATCGGGCGGAGGCGGTGCGATGCGCAGGCGTGCGTCACCCGCCGACGACTCCCTGGAGGGCTCGGGCGGCGCGTGTCTCACGTCGCATAATCTATGCCGGATCCGGTCCGCCCACATGGTGTCTGGAAGTCCAGCCGTGGTCCGGCATGCGCGACGTTCCGGCGCCGCTCATCCGCGGTGAGTGAGATGCTCCTCGAAGGTGATGGTGCCGACGCGGTTGTCCGGCGTCGTCAGCCGCCCGGCACGCAGCGCACGGCCCAGCTCGCCCGGGATCGGCACCCCGACGACGCGCCGCCGGGACCCGCGGACGCGCAGGTACGTCTCGGCGAGATCAGCGAATCGCCGCACCTCCGGACCGCCGATGTCGGTGACGCGGCCGGCGGGCGGTCCCGCGGCCAGCTCCACCAGACGGTCGGCGACGGTGCCCACGTCGATCGGCTGGTCCGTCGCGCCGCGGGGCACCAGGACCGCCGGCAGCGCGGCCTGCGCAGCCAGGATCCGCTCGATGAGATCGTGGAACTGGGTGGCACGCAGGATCGTCCAGCCTACGGGCGAGTCGGTGATCACACGCTCCGCGGCCAGCTTGGCGCGGTAGTACCCGAATGGGACGTCGTCGATCCCGACGATGGAAATGTACACCAGGTGTCCCACCCCGGCCCTGTGCGCGGCCTCGACCAGGTTGCGGGTCGACTCGGCGTCACGCCGGCCGTTCGTCGTGGCACAGTGGACGACCACGTCCACGCCGGCGAGCGTGGCGGGTTCGAGGACCGCGAGCAGGTCCCCCGTGACGTGCGTGACCCGCCCGGCACCGTCGGGCCCGGGCCTGCGCGAGAGCACGGAGACCGCGTGCCCGGCCGCCGTCGCCCGCGCGACGACCACCCGCCCGAGTACCCCGGTTCCACCGGTGACGAGGACGCTGCACTGCGTGTCTGCCATGGCGTTCCGATCCGAAAGGTGAACGAGTCCTACCCGAAGGTGAACGAGTAGGCCGCAAGGCCCGGGGTGAGCCCGACGGTGACGGTGCCCGTCTGCGTGCCGGGGTGGCTCGCGACGGTGTAGATGTTCGGCGCTCCGGAGACCGCGATGGTGCGGGTCGCGCCATCCTCCGTCGCGGTGAGCGTGCCGGTGCCACCCACGTCGAGGTAGACCTTGCTCGCCTGATAGGAGAGGGACAGTGCCGCGCCCGAGCCGGCGGTGATGCTCTCGTTGCCGATCGTCCACGTGCCACCGAGGCCGAAGGTGTTGGCGTCCAGCGCCTTCGGCGCGGTGAACGTATGCGTCCCCGCCGTGTAGCCGCCGGTGCCCCCGTAGTACTGCTGCCGCTCGACGCCGAGGTAGGTCTCGGGGGTCAGATCGGCGCCGTCGGGCGTGGTGTCCGGGAGGTCGGTCGGCTTCGGCAACGTGACCGAGGGGTGGGCCGCGAGCAGCAGGGAGCGGATGTCGCGCTCCTGCTGCGGGTAGTCGCCCTCGCCGATCGAGACGTGCCTGATCACCCCGGTCGCATCGATCAGGTAGCTCGCCGGCCACGAGACGTTGTGGTAGGCGTTCCACGTGCCATACCCCGTGTCGATGGCGATCGGCGTGGTGAGGCCGATCTTGCGGGCACCGGCGGCGACGTTCGCCGGATTTCGCTCGAACGCGTATTCGGGTGTGTGCACCGCGATGACCTGGAAACCGTACGGGGCATACGTCTTCCACCACGCCTCGACATGCGGCAACTCGCGCTGGCAGTTGATGCACGAGTACGCCCAGAAATCGATCAGGACGACCTTGCCGCGCAGCGCGGCGAGGGTGCGTGGTGTGTCCGGCTGCGTGTTCAGCCACTGCGAGATCCCTGTGATCTCCGGCGCGCGCCCGCAGTCACTGAACACGTCGGCGCCGTTGAACGCGGCGCGTTGGCAGGTCTGCAACGAACCCGTGCCGGCGACGGCGACGGCCGCGGCGTCCGTCCCGAGCGAGTTCCCCAGGGCCTGTGTGTAGTCCGGCACCTTGCGCTGGAGCACGTCGGTGACGTTGAAGGTGAGCGCGACGGCGAGGGCGATGATCGCGACACCCGCCACCGCGCGGATCCCTCGCTGCCGGCGCTGCAGCGCGCGCACGCGGGTGGACAGCTGCCGCCCGGCAAAGGCGATCAGCAGCAGCGGGATCGCCGTGCCCAGTGCGAAGGCGACGGTGAGCGTCACCGTGTTCCAGCCGATCCGGCCTGTGGCGCCGGCGACGGCGATGGCCGCGAGGACTGGTCCGGCGCACGGCACGAACACCGCACCGAGTGCGAGCCCCAGAACGAAGCCTCCCCGATCGCCACCGACGGAGCGCTGGGGGATCCACGCGAACGCACGCTCGACGATGCGCTCGACGGCGGGCACGAGCATCGACAGGCCGAGCAGGAGGAGGGCGGCGAGCCCTAGCCAGCGGAGCAGGTCGGTCGGCAGATGCAGCAGGGACAGCACGACCGTCCCGAACAGGGTGATGAGCGAGAAGCTGAGGGTGAGGCCGAGGACGATCAGCACGGGTCGCGCGGGGAATCGGCGGCGGGCAGGTGGCGACTCTGCGACCGACGGCCCCGTTGCCGCCGGTCCGGCGGGCACGATCTCGGCTGGAGCGGTCTGGGCGGGAGCAGCCTCGGCGGCCCCGAGGAGTATCACCGGGAGCACCGGCAGGACGCAGGGCGAGATGCCCGCCAGGATCCCACCGATGAAGCCGATCAGCAGCAGCGTCACACATCGACCGTAGGCCCGCGACCTGAAAACGAGCTGAAGTGGTGGCCGGAACTCGACGGCACCGGGCGGTACGACGCCGAGGCACCCCGGCCGCCGACCCGCCGCAGCGAACCGCACGATGCCGAAACCATTCAGTACCGAGCCGCGCGGCCTGACACCGGGACGGCGAACCGCACGAGCCCCACACCCCGGACGCGATCAGTCCACGCCGCTCGCCGCGGCGGCGTCGTCGGTCGGGTACGTCCCGTCGCCTCGGACGACCCGTGGCCCCGCTTCGTCCGTCTGCATGCGGAGGACCTCGCACACCAGGCCCCCGGCGTGGTTCCGGTAGTTGATCACCACGGTGTCGACCCCCGTGTAGACGGCGACGATCTCGAACCGCAGGTCCGGGATCCGCTCGAGCCCGACGGTCCAGTACTCACGGATCGCAGCCTTACCGACGAGAACCCCGCCGGTGTCGGGCAGCAGCGTCGCGGCGACCGGCGAGGTGAACCGGGCATCATCGGTGAAGTGGGCGAGGATCGTGTCGAGGTCGTGGGCATTCCACGCCGCAAGCCAGGAGTCGGCGAAGTCGCGCGCCGACGTGACGTCGAGGGCGGGCGGGCGCGGGCTGCGCGGGTCGTCGTGATGCATGCGCGGATGATCGCGCGCCTGCGCAGCGCCGGCAAGCCGTTTTCCGCTTCCCTGCTGAGCACACGTCCGGCATCGTCCGTAGCGCGACCCGAACTCGAACACACATTCTTAATAAGTTTTCAGACCAGGTCTGGTATCGAACGGTAACGTGGGTCACATGACCCCGGCACCGGTCCGCGGCGTTCCAACCTCCGCTATCCAGACCACGGCGTCGAACCTGCAGCCGCTACGAGGACGACCGACCGATCAGGCTCGAACCATCAAGCAGGCCAATCTATTTCAACACCCATCTCGACGATGGAGTTACATCATTGAAACAAGCTGTACACCAACATGATTCATATCCACAGCCGCGGTATGACGCGCCGGTTACGGCGTCGCGACCGGATCGCACGATCGCTCCAGAGCACTACAGGTGTGCCAAAGAAAACTTCCGCGCGTACTACTCCTTACTCTGCGGTAAGGCCCCACCGACGCGCACACTGGTAGCCATGCGCGAGCACTGGACGATAGTCGCCAGGCAGATGGCGCCTGGCACAGACACGACACACGGGCATCAGGGAATCGCGAAGATGGCCTGGCGCCCTAGAGACGAGCCGTCGTGTACTCCCCACGTGTGGTCGATGGCCGCACTCGTAGCGTGGGTGCGGGACGGCAATGTAGCGGTGGTGGCCGACGGTGACGACGAGCTGCAGGCGCATGTGGTGGCCGCTTCGGGACGGGCCTATCTACGCACCTTCCGCGGGAGCACCCCGACCGACCACCTACTCCACCTGCCGAACATCGCTCACGGTCGGGTTTCCGGGGTACGGGCGGGGTGACCGACCGACGACGCGCGGCACATGCAGGCACCGTCGGCTCCAGGACGCTCGCCCGGGCATCATCATCACCGGCCCTCGAGCAGTAGACGTTCGCCTCGGCAGTGACGATGGGCTCGCCCGTCGTGCAGGAGATCCGCCGCAGTCGCGTGCTCGCCCAGGACGGCACCGTGCCCCGCACTCCCGCCATCACTCGACCTCCGCGATCCCGGCCAGGTCCGGCGGCTGGCGCGTGAACCCGCGCGTCAAGACCAGCAGGTACACGACACCGATACACAGCCAGGAGAGGCCCAGAACCAGCGCGTCCTTGTCCAGTTGGGTGAGTAGCGAGATGTCGATCACCGCGCCGATCAGCGGGATCAGGACATAGCGGATCGGGTTGAGCCGGGCGCGCCGACGGTGCCGAAGGAAGTAGACGATCACCGACACGTTGACCAATGTGAACGCCGTGAACGCACCGAAGTTGATGAACGACGTGGAGGTGGAGACGGACAGGAAGATCGCCGCCAGACCGATGACCCCGGCCAGCAAGATGTTCAGGACCGGCGTGTGGAACCGCTCCACCACCCTGCCGAAGAACCGGTTCGGCAGGACACCGTCGCGGCCCATCGCGAAGAGCAGCCGGGCGACCGCCGCCTGCGCGGCCAGGCCGGAGGTGAACTGGGCGACGATCAGCGCGGCCAGGAACACGGCTCCGAACAGGCTGCCCCCGATCGTTTTGGCGACGTCCTCGGACAGCGAATCGGCGTCCTTGAAGGTGCCACCCGGAGCCACGAGCGTCACGAAATAGGCGACGACGATGAATATCGCGCCACCGATCAACGCCACCAGAACGATGGCGCGCGGGATCGTGCGCTCTGCGTCATGAGTCTCCTCAGTCATCGTGCTGACCGCATCGAATCCCAGGAACGAGTACGCAGCCACAGCCGAACCCGCTGCGATAGAGCCGATCCCGGCGTCACCCGTGAACGGCTTCAGCGACACGAGTGATTCCGAGTGCCCGACGAGGTGGCTGATCGTCAACACCACGAACAGCACCAGGATGAGGATCTGGAACGCCATCAACACGAAGTTCGCCCGGTCGGCGAGCTTGAGACCGACGATGTTGAGTGCCGTGGTGACCACGATGAAGGCGACGATCCAGATCCAGAACGGCACGTGCGGGAACTGGCCGTTGAGATAGGCGCCACCGATCAACCAGATCACGAGCGGCAGGAACAGATAGTCCAGCAGGACCGCCCAGCCGACGATGAACCCCGCTCGCGCATCGAGAGCCTTGCGGACGTACGTGTACGCCGATCCCGCGACCGGGAAGTGTTTGGCCATAAGGCCGTAGCTCAGTGCAGTGAACAGCATCGCCACCGTGGCCAGCAGATATGAGCCGGCGCTGCCACCCTGCGACTTGACGGCGATCACCCCGAAGATGCCCAACACGATGATCGGCGCCATGTACGCGAGGCCGAACAGGACCACGGAGCGAAGGCCGAGCGACTTCTGGAGAACGGACTGGTATCCCAGGGGTTCGGTGACATCGCTTGTCATGACTGTCCTCTCGGTCGCCAGGTGGCGGGGTCGATATGGCCGGAATAGACAGGTAGGTCGATGAGGGGATCGCCCGGAAGCATCTGCGACCACATCCGGTTGAGGCCTTCGGTACCGTGCTGTCGCACACGTGTGACGTCATCGAGGTCGATCTCGACGATGGCGAGCCCGGGTTCGTCGCTCGGCAGGTCGGCGATGACGGTGCCCTCCGGGTCACTGACAAGCGAGCCACCCGCTCCGACGGGCCCCGCCGCGTTCACGCTCAGCATGAACACCTGGTTGGTGATGGCGTTCGCCCGCGCGAGGATCCGTTCCTGCGCACGGTCGGAACCCGTGGTCTTCACGACGTTCACCACGAACTCCGCACCCATCCACGCCAGGCTGCGAGTGGATTCCGGGAACCACGCGTCGTAGCAGATGGACAGGCCACCTCGACCGATCCCCGGGATGTCGAACACCGTGAAGTCGTGGCCCGGCGCCCACGTCTCGTGTGGCCGCCAGGGAAAGACCTTGCGGTAGTACGCGACCAGATCACCGCGTCGATCCACGACGATCGCGGTGTTGTACACGCGGCCGTCGTCACCGAGTTCGGGTACCGATCCGGGAATCAACCACACCCCCAGGTCCGCAGCCACCCGGCACAGTGCGCGCTGCCTGGGACCGGCGAGCGGCTCTGCGGCCGCATTCAGCCACTCGTTGGTATCCGGGGCATCGTCACCGTCACCGCACAGATGGATCTCCGGGAAGACGATCAAATCCAGACCTGGTGCGGCTGAGCACATCTCGGCTGCGCTACTGCGCAGGACCTCGACCTCGTCGGGTCCGTTCAGCGGCACATATTGAGCTAGCGCGACCGTGAGCGAACGAGCCATTGGCACAATGTAGGCCCGCACCGACGCCTCCGCTTGTCGAGCGCGAGCACATTGTCGGCGGCGACGACGGTGGTTGTATCGACACGGAGGTCGTATCGACACGGAACGAGATCGAGACCCGTCCGCGAGCGTTGCACCACCTGCCATCCGTCCGGCGCAGAACGCATACACCTTTGCCGTACACGGCGATACGCCAACCTAACCGGCGATGAGGCCCCTTTCACTCACCGCCGGTGACGGGACGCTCCCCCGCCCTGCCCTGGTCGAGGTAGCTGTACAGAGCGCCACGGGAGATGCCGAGCCGCGCCGCGATGGTGCTGGCAGCATTCTTGACGAAGAAGACCCCGCGCGAGTCCAGGTCCTTGAGCAGGACG
Organism: Tsukamurella soli; assembly: GCF_039541155.1. Taxonomy (NCBI): domain Bacteria; kingdom Bacillati; phylum Actinomycetota; class Actinomycetes; order Mycobacteriales; family Tsukamurellaceae; genus Tsukamurella; species Tsukamurella soli. The sequence continues at coordinate 48,910 of NZ_BAABFR010000018.1, read as the reverse complement.
ATGCGCTCCTCCTTGGTGAGCTGGGTCGGGACCTTCCCGATAGCCGCGATCCCGTGGTCGAACAGGGCGTCGAGAAGCTCATTGACATCGGTGGCGAACACCTCCGAGTCGGCCCGCCGGGGCGTCGGAATCATCGCGTCGATCGCCGCCTTGGCGTTGATGAGCGGTGTCTGGTCGACATTGATGCAGAGGTTCGCCAGGAGATGTCCCGCGGCATCGCGGATGAAGATCGAGGAGCATCTCAGCTCGCGGCCGTCCCTGGTGGTTCCGCGGTAGCCGAACTCGTCGGTGCCGAACGCCGCATTGCGTTTGAACTGCAGCCCCTTGCTCGTCGAGGGACTGCCGACCGATCGCCCGGTGACGTGGCCGTTCTCGATCGCGATCACCGTGCTCTCCACATCGCCGCTGAGGTCGTGGAGCACGACCTCACAGTGGGGCCCGACCGCCGTCGCCACGCCCGTCATCACCGGCGCGAGCAGCGATGACAGGTCCTCGATTCCGGCGCCGTCCAGATTCGGCAGATCCATGCGCTGCAGCATAGCCCAGTTTCCTAGACAGTTCGCCACCGCAGCGACGAACTGTCATCGGTCGCCATCGCGCCGACTGGGCAGATACTCCCAGGTCAACACCGGTTTACCGGTCATCGGATGTCACGTCTGTGTTAACAGTCTGTCCTCGTGTTGACGAACTGTCATCACCGTGGTGACACTGATTCTCACCGAGACACGCAGGGAACACGTCCCACCCCACGCCCTCTGCAACAGGTACGCAGACCGGGAACACCCAGTCGGGACCGAGACTCACGATCTAAGGACAGGGATGGCCGACCTTCTCATCACGAACGGCACCGTGGTCGACGGTACCGGCAATCCGGGGTATCGAGCAGCTGTCGCTATCGAGGGAGACACGCTCCGAATCGTCCGGGGCACACGGGAACTACCCGAGGCCCAGCGCACGATCGACGCGACCGGGCTGACGGTCTGCCCCGGGTTCTTCGATCTGCACTCACACTCGGCGCTGATCGTTCAGTCCGAGCCGGACCATTTCCCGAAGGTCCAACAGGGTGTGACGACCGAGGTGATCGGTATCGACGGGAACTCGTACGCGCCATTCAAGACTCGCGAACAGCTCACCAGCTTCGTGCGGATGTACGCCGGCCTCGACGGTCACCCCGACGACATCGCCTACGACTGGGACAGCACCGCCAGCCTGTTGCGCAAATACGACCGTCGCACTTCAGTGAACATCGCCACCATGGTCGGCAACGCAGCGCTGCGTCTGTCGGTCGTCGGCTGGGACATGATCCCCGCGACCCCCGGCCACATCGCCGATATGAAGGCGATGCTTCGGGAGGCCATGCAGGAAGGCGCCTTCGGGCTCTCGACAGGGCTCGACTACCCGCCCGGCAGTTACGCGAGCACGGACGAACTGATCGAATTGGCGCAAGCAGCAGGGGAATTCGGAGGCTTCTACCACACACACCTCCGAAACACGCTCGGGGACAGGTTCCTCGACCCCATCCGGGAGGCCGTCACGATCTGCCGGCGCGGTGAGTTGCCACTGCACCTCACGCACCTGTTCCACCGCGCGAACTCGCCGTACGGTGCGCAGCGGATCTTCGATCTGATCACCGAGGCACAGGGTGGCGGGGTCGAGGTGACCTTCGACTCGTACCCCTACGAATGGGGCAGCACCACAGCGATCATCAAGCTGCCGCAGTGGGCGCAGGAGGGCGGACCGGAGGCCACCGTCGACCGGCTCACCGACACCGAGGTCCGGGAGCGGATCCGTAAGGACATCGCCGCCCGGACCAGCTACGCGGCATGGATCAGATCGATGGACTACGTCCGGCTCGGACACTTCTCCCAGCCCTCCCTGCTCCGTTACGAGGGGCTGACCCTCGGCGAGATCGTGCGCACCGAGCAGCGCGACGCGGTGGACGTCTTCTGCGACATCCTCGTCGCAGAGCGCCTGGCGATCAACGAGGTGGCCCCCGGACCGTGGCCCGTCACACTGGCGAAGTTCGTCACCCATCCGGAGGGCATGGTCGGCACCGACTCGATCTTCCTCGGCGACAAGCCGAGCCCCAGGACCTACGGCGCGTACCCGCGCATCCTCGGTGACCTGGTCCGGGAGGAGAAGCTCATGTCGCTCGCCGAAGCCATCCGGAAGATGACCTCCTACCCCGCGCAGCGGCTCGGAGTCCTCGACAGGGGAATCCTGCGCGACGGGCTCAAGGCCGACGTGACGATCTTCGATTTCAACACGATCCGACCCGTCGGCACCTACGACGATCCCCGCCATCAATGCGAGGGCGTCCACTACGTGATCAACAACGGCGTTCTGGTCATCGACCAGGGCGTCCATACCGGTGCCCATCCCGGTCGCGCATTGCGCCGCAAATACTAGTACTCGAGAGGCCACACCATGTGGATGCCCCTTCGCACCGCGCCGGCCGTCAGCGCCGCGCCCACAACGAGCACAGCGCCTGCGACGAGCGCCGCGCCCACAACGAGCACGGCGCCGACAACAGACACGGCGCCGACGACAGACACAGTGCCGACAACAGACACGCCGCCCGCGATCGACCCCGCCGCCCCGCGTCCGACGCGATTCCGATGGACCATCGTCGGACTGTTCGGCGCGTACGAGCTGATCAACTACCTCGATCGGATAAATCTGTCGGTCGCCGGACCGATATTCGCAGACCACCTCAGAATCAGCCCGACGGCGCTCGGCATCGCGTTCTCCGCCTTCCTGTGGAGCTACGCATTGATGCAGATCCCATCCGGCATCCTCCTCGACAGGATAGGTGTCAGGTGGATCTGCCGGATCCTCATCCCGATCTGGGCATTGGCGTCGCTCCTCACCGCCGTAGCCAACGGGCTCGGTCTGGTCATCATCTCGCGGCTGGTGCTCGGCGTGTCGGAGGCGCCGGCCTTCCCGTCCGCGATGAAGGCGACGGCCAACTGGTTTCCGCGGGTGGAGCGCGGTATGGCCACGGCGATGTTCAGCGCACCGTCCCGCCTGTCGAACGTCATCGGTGCCCCTCTCGTCGGCCTCGCCGTGGGGGTCTGGGGATGGCGGGGGGCGTTCATCGCCACCGGCATCCTGTCCTTGGTGTTCGCGGTCGTCTTCTGGCTCACCTATCGGGAACCGGCGGACGCCCGCCGGACCGGCCGGCTGTCGCCGGAGGAATACGACTACATCACCGACGGTGGCGCGCATTCCGATGCCACACGTGGCGCCGTGGTGACCCCGGCCCTGCTGTGGTACCTCCTGCGCCAGCGCAAGGTCGTGGGGCTGTCGTTGGGGCTGGCCTGCGCCGGGTACATGTCCTGGATGCTGCTCACGTGGCTGCCCGGATTCTTCCAGAAGGAACTCGGAACCTCGGTCGCCAAGAGTGGTGTCTACACCGCCGTTCCGTGGGCGTTCGCCTTCGTGCTCGAGATGACCGTCGCCGGCTGGCTCGTCGATGCACTGATCAAGCGCGGTCTGCGGGAGACCACGGTTCGCCGGGGCGTTCTGATCGGCGGGATGCTCCTCGCGTGCACCGTGGGGCTGATGGGCGTCTCCCACAGCCTGCTCTGGTCGCTCACCTGGATCACGGTCGGCACGGTGGGCATAGCCATCTCCTTCTCCGTCAGCAACAGCATTCCCGCGCTGATCGCGCCGCCGGGCGCTGCCGCCACCGTCGGATCGATCATGAACTTCGTCAACGCGATGGCCGGAATCGCGGCCCCGATCGTCACCGGGGTACTGCTCCAGAAGACCGGCACCTTCACGATCGCCTTCCTGGTGGCGGCGGTGATCCTCGTCATCGGGGTCGTGTTGTACACCGTCGTTCTCGGGGCGATCGAGCCGGTCCCGGCACCCGTGGCGGGAGACCCCGCCGCGAAGGTCATCGAATAACCCCGCAGCCTGCATCCGCCGGTACCGGCGCCGCTGCCGGCCCGACTGCGACACCGCCGAAAACACGTCCGAGGTGGAGAACCCCAGTGGCAATAAACGATCTGACGGCGGATCTCGTGGATCCACAGCCGCATACCCTGACCAAACGGAAGACCGCGCTCTTCATAGTTCTGGTCGCGCTCGGATGGGCGAGCGACAACTTCGACAGGAAGGTGCTACCGGTCGCGCTGCCGTATATCGGCCACGACTTCAATGTCGGTGCAGCCGCGCTCGGCGCGCTGTCCAGCATATTCTTCGCCTTCTACGCGATAAGCCAGGTACCCGGCGGAGCACTCGCCGACAGGTTCGGCTCGAAGTGGCTGATGATCTCGTCGATGTTCGCGTGGTCGGTGTTCACCGGCCTGATGGGGCTCGGGAGCACCTTCTGGATGCTGATGCTCTTCCAGGCCGCCTTCGGCATCGGCCAGGGCGCGTGGCCCGGCGCGTCGATGAAGTTCGTCTCGGAGATCGCGCCCGCCCGCAGGCGCATGACGATCTACGGCGTCATCCAGTTCACAACCGCGGTCGGTTCCGCCGCGGCACCGATCGCCGCCGCAGTGGCGATCACCTGGCTGGGGTGGCGGGGGATGTTCGCTCTCTACATGGTCATCGGCGTGGTGCTCGGTGTGGTCATGTGGATCTTGATCCCCAAGTCCACCGCCGGGCTCGCCGGCGGTTCCGAGCGGGAGGTGCGAACGACACCGCGGTCCGCGGTCCGTCGCGTCCTCCACTCGTCCGTGCTCTGGAAGTGCGCCGTGATGTTCGTTGGGCTCGACCTCGTGATGAACGGCGTAACGGCCTGGGCCCCCACGTATCTGATCAAGGCACACCACGTCAGCCTCATCCACACCGGTGTGCTGGCATCCCTGCCCGGGTACTTCTCCGCGGTCGCGATGTTCATCGGCGGCGTGTTGTTCGATCGGTGGTTCCACGGACGTCATCGATGGATCATGGTGCCCTGCATGATCGTTACCACCGTGCTCCTCGTCGTCATGACGGCGTGCAACAGCGTCGGGTTGTTCATCACGTTCTACAGCGCTGCGATGTTCGCCGCCTACCTCACATTCCAGACGGTAGCGGGCCTGCCGATGCGGTACTGCGACGTCGAGATCCGAGGTGCCGCCACTGCTTTCGTCAACGTCGGCGGGGCCGTCGGAGGCTTCATCGCACCGCTCCTCGTCGGCTTCCTGATCCAGGAGTACACGTACCGCGTGGGCTTCCTGGTCCTCACGGTAGGGGCCGTGATCGCCGCCGTCGCATCGCTGCTCTGCCCGCAGAGCCCGGAGCGTCTCACGGTCGGGATGAACGGCCGTCCGGTCGCACATCAACAGTAGTAGTGTCCACGAAAGTCGAAGAGGGAGAACAGGTGCCACCGCTGATGGGAAGCGATATCCGGTACATCCGTGCGCGCAGGATCTACGCGGGAGGCGGAGCGGCGCCGCTGTCGGATGCCGCACTCGTGCTCGACGGGCCGCGCGTCGCCGGGGTCGTCCCGGCAGCTCAGGCCGCAAGCATGGGCACCGAGATAGCGCACTATCCGGACGGGACGGTGCTGCCGGGCCTGATCGACGCCCACTGTCACCTGACGCTCGCGGGCGACGGCAGGTCGTACGCCCAGATGGCGACCGACTCCGACGCGCTCATGGCGCTCATCAGCCTGCGGAACATGCAGAAGCATCTGAGCAGCGGCGTGACGACCCTGCGCGACAACGGGGGTCGCAACACGATCACGTTCGCCGTGCGCGACGCTATCGAGCGGGGCTACGTCTACGGACCGCGCCTGCTGCTGGCCGGCAGGCCGGTGACCCACACCCGGGGACACTTCCACTGGTGCAACGGCGTCGCCGACGGCGCCGAGGAGATCCGCCGCGCCGTCCGTGAGCTGGTGGCCGACGGTGCCGACCACATCAAGATCATGGCGTCGGGCGGAGGGACCGCGGGAACGCTTCCGTATCTGCCGTCGTACACGGTCGCGGAGATGGCGACCGCGGTCCAGACCGCGCACAGCCTCGGCACACCGACAACGGCGCACTGCCGGGCCAAGGCGGCGGTCGAGAACGCTGTGGACGCCGGGTTGGACTGCATCGAGCACTACGAGTTCCTGGTCCGGGACCCGACCGCGCCGTATGCGGGCGCGACCTCCGGCAGTCGCATCGACTACGACCCGCGCGTCACGCAGAAGGTGATCGACCGCGGAACGTATGTGAGTTTCACGATGCAGGCGGGCTACGGGACGCTGCTTGAGCTGCGGCACCGCGACCCCGCGCTGCTCACCGCACGGGATGTGGCCGACCGCGACGTCCTGGAACTGTACTTCGACGCGAAGATCGCACTGTTCTCCAACCTGCTCCGCGACGGCCTACTCCCCCAGATCGTGATCAGCTCGGACTCAGGTTGCGGTGCAGACGAATTCGGAAGCCTGCACCGCGGGATGGAACTTGCCGTGCAGGGCGGGATGACGACGACACAGGCGATCGATTCGGTGACGTGTATCGCAGCGAAGGCCGCACACGTCGACGATGTCGTCGGCACCCTGTCGGCGGGCAAACGCGCCGACATCGTTGTCATCAAAGGTGATCCGTTCGCGGACATCGCACAGATGAGGCACGTCGAGGCCGTCTACCGGGACGGCACCGAGGTACCCCGGGACGCCCATCAGGCGTCGTTGTTGTTCGCCGCCGCAACGGCGGCGCGGCTGTAGGTCACGTAGGCACGGACACACGACACGAAGAGGACGAAAGACCCATGGTTCATATGTTTCTCAACGGACAGGCGATGGAGGGCGGGCCGTTCCACAAGTATCTGAACGGGGCACCGCTGGTGGCGAGGACCACCACCGCCCCCGGCTACCGGTTGCGGTCGTTCGGCGACGTCTTCCCGGGGATGTGGCCGGACCCGTCGGTGTCGAGCACCATCGCCGGCGAAGTCTACGAGCTGCCGGAGGCGGTGCTGCGCGACGAACTCCTCCCGAACGAGCCACCCGAGCTCGAGCTGGGGCTGATTCGGCTCGGCGACGGCTCGGCTGCCTTCTCCATGCTGCTTCGTCCCGAACACCGGGAACACGGCGGCACACGGGAGATCACCTCCTTCGGGGGATGGCGCGCATATCTCCAGGCGATCGAGTCCGCCGACCCCGGCTGACCCGCAGCGGTTCGCAGCCGTCAGGTCGCGGCCCTACCGAACAGCAGGAGGCGCTGGCCGGATCGTCGACGGACCGGAGGACGATCTGATCGACCGGTTTTTATGCGCAGGAGTTCATCCGCTCGATCCACGGCACCGTGAAGCCTGAGAGCATTTCGAAGACCGAGGCGATCTACCACCGCTACCTCGCAGAACCTTTCGGCGGCAAGGCCACAGCGACAATCACGGCCGCGCACGTGCGAGCGTTCCGGACGGCGATGCTGTCGCCACGTCCCCGCCGCAGCTACGACACGCGATCCGGCAACCCGAAGCTGAGGATGAACGCTGACGGCACCCCGCAGATGATCACGCTCAGCCGGTCCACGACGAAGAAGGCGTACGACCTACTGCGGCGGATTCTGGACCTGGCCGTGGTCGACGGAGCGATCAAGTCGAATCCGGTGCATTCGGTGCCGCTCCCTCGCCATGCGGGCACCGCGAGGACCGCAGCGACGACGGCACGCGGCGCAGCCACGATCGCGCCCACAGACTTCAAGGCCCTGCCGCTCACGCCCGCGCAGATCGCCACCGTGGCTGAGTACATGACGAAGTGCAGCGTCAGCCGGTCTACGCCCTGGCAGTCACGTTCAGCGCCTACACCGGACTACGAGCCGGGGAACTGCGCGGGCTCGAGATCGGCGACGTGACCTTGCCACGACAGAAGGGCGCGATGGGGATGGTGTCGTTGACGCGCACCAAGACCCGCCAGGGCGGCAAGTGGCTCGTCGGCACGCCCAAGTCGGTTCGGTCGACGCGCGTGGTCCCGATAGACGGGTGGCTGGCCGACGACCTACGCACTTACCTCGCGTCGCATCCGCGCCGCCTCGATCCGTCTGCGCCGTTGTTTCCCGGCCGGATGACCCGCGCTGAAGCCAAGGCCGCAGGCGTCGCACTACACGCGCACGCTCCCGACGAAGCCGAGCGCGACGACTACGCCAACGCGATCATGGCGACCTACAAGTGGACGGAGCCGATAGAGACGGCGAACGTAGCCCGCAACTACTACTCCCCCGCCCTGGCCGCTCTGGATCTGCCGCCCGCGCGTTGGCACGACCTACGCCATTCCTTCGCTGTCCTAAGTTTATCGGCCGGCGAGCACTACATGCAGGTCAGCAAGCGGCTCGGACACGCATCATTCGTGACCACACTTAACGTCTACGCGGACTACATTTCTGAGGCCGAGGGCGGCAAGCAAGCTCCGCTCAGTCGTCCGACGGCGGTTCCTGCTCCGCAACAGACCCGGAAGGTGTCGAGTCTTCGGTAACCGACGAGTTTGTGCGTCGGGTCGACTCCTGGGGCAGAAGTTGGCCGACTACCCGCATCAGTGCTTCATGGGAATCACGCGCGCGAGCCGCGAGGTCCGCGTGGTAAGCACGAAGTTCATCTGCGTCCCCCGAGTACACCCACACCCCGGTCTTCTCATCAGAAAATGCTGACACTGATTTGTGTAGAGCCGCGACCTGGTCATTAATATCCTTGAGGCGGCGATCTAGCGAATCAGCAATATCATGTACGGTCTTCGTCTCCACCGTCATTGCAGATCGAAACTGCTCCCAGTTCAAAATTGAGGCAGACTCCAGGGGCGCCTTTCTGCCGGCACTACGGTACTCGATTGAGCCCCGGTACTCGTATTCAAGAGCTGGCAGGTTCCTCTCCCTACGGGCCTCATCAGCCCTCTCACGACGATTAATCGAATCCCACACTGTCCGCCACTCCTGACCAGGTGCCAGAAATGGAATCGCCACAGGGTAAGTTAGCGCCGCATTCTCGAATATTTTCTTTTCATCCGGAAACGGAACCCTCTCCAGGAGCTGGTCGAACGAAACGGAAACAGAGTACGCTGGCGTAGTCCCGAAATTCTTAATAACAAGATCGAAGAAACCCCAATGCCCCTTGGTGGGCTCCATATAGGCGACCACATTTGGTTGCGCCTGCTCGTCTCTCGTCCTTCGGGCTTCGCGCACCTGGAAGTACGCAAACGTCGCCGCCGCAACGGCAACGACAAGCGTCCCCCACGCTGCGATCGCGCTCCAGTCACCTGCTTGAAGCTTGAAGACGAAGTGCCATGCCCCGCTCAACCATCACCACACGGTCATATCGTGCCACGCCGACTCGGCACCTTCGGCGCCGTCAGCTAACTCCGACCCCGCTCGTTGGGTAGCACAGGGGTAGCACGGACGTGCTCGCCAGCCTGGCTAGCGGCCCGAAACGCCGCCTACCTGCGGCGATGTTGCGCCCCCGGCAGGAATCGAACCTGCGACCTAGGGATTAGAAGGCCCTTGCTCTATCCAACTGAGCTACGGAGGCGTGGTGGAACGTCCCGATACTAGTGCCGACCGCACACCGTTGCGAGACCGGTCCGGCGAACCAACCAGTCCGGAACGCCCCACCGCACCCCCACTCGACTCCTGCGAGCCCCGTCGCTCCCACCCGAGGCGACGAAACCCCGTGGCGACACCAGCCCCTCACGGCATCGACGCTCGCCTCGACGGTCTGCGCCCGCCCCTCCGCCGCTCGTCGGCGATCCGGGTGACAACATATGTTGCCAATCGGTAGGCTCCCGCGGTGACCACACCGACGCACGCGCCGCCCACCGCCTTCCGCTGGCACGAGGCCTGCGCGGCGGGGCCGCACCGTCGGATCCGGGACGCCGTACTGCGCGCCACCGGGTTCGACCTGTTCCCCTCCGACGCCGTCGCCGAGGAGTTCGCACGGTTGCGCACCGTGGGCGATCCGCTGGCGGAGCGGTTCGTCGCCGCGACCACGGACGACGCACTCGCCCCGGAGCGGACCCGCGCATTCGTCGACGCCGCTCTCGCCGACGGAGTCGAGGCCGCGATCACCGCGCTCGAGCTGGACGACGCGGCCGCGGCCGCAGCTCGCGCGCTGTTCATGGAGTTCGAGACCGCCCCCGACTGGCTCGACCCGACGCTGATCGAGGAGGGTGCCGCCGTGTGGCGGCGGTGGGGCTACGACCTCGGCGCGGTCGGCAACGCCGGCACCCTGGACACCTACACGGAGGGCTCGCTGGCCGTACCGCTCTCGCTGTCCGGCGGCTACGCCGGCGCGTCGGCGCTGCACCGGTTCCTGGAGACCAGCCGGTGGTGGATCGAGGTCAGCCGGCCGGGGGCGCTACTCACGCCGGGCTCTCGCGGCCGGGCACTGTCGCTGAAGGTCCGCGTCATGCACGTGGCGGTGCGCCGCGGCGTGCAGCGCCACCCCGAGTGGGACGCCGAGCGCTGGGGCCTGCCGATCAGCCAGGCGGAGATGCTGCTCACCCTGCTGGGCGGCAGCGTCGGCCCCGCGAGCGGGCTCTATGCGCTCGGCTACCTCACGTCGCCGCGCGAGATCCGGGCGTCGCTGCACTTCAACCGATACCTCGGACACCTGCTCGGCGCGCAGCCCGACCCGATCTACCCGACCACCATCACCGACGGCCTACGGCTGCTGTTCATGTTCGACGCGGCACGCTCGTACGACGCCGGTGAGGCTGGACGCGAGCTGATCGAGTCGTTCGTCCCCGCGTTCGCGCCGCAGCCCGGGCAGCGGTGGCGAGACCGACTGCGCGCCCGCTGGCACCTCTCGGTGCAGGCCGGGCACACCCGGCTGTTCATGCTGCCGTGGAACCGCCAGGAGTACCGCCTACCGCCGTCGGCACCCGGCGTCACCTACCTAGCGGCCCGGTTCCCGCTGGTCGCGGCCATCGAATTCGCCCGCCACCTGAGCCCGACGGTGGACCGGGCCTGGCAGCGCCAGTCGGTGGTGGGATGGGAACGGTGGCACCGCTGGGCGCTCGGCAATGAGGCCGAAGCATTCTCGGCGGGCACCCTGCGCCGCTGATACGCCGAACCAGACGTCCGAACTTCATACGCAACTTGTTGCATATCTGCGCGGGCGGCGCTACCGTCGAGCCGTGGCCTTGGAGCACGCGATCCTGGTATCGCTGAGCGAGCGATCGGGCACCGGGTACCAGCTCACCCGGCGGTTCGACCGCTCCATCGGCTACTTCTGGCGCGCCACGCACCAGCAGATCTACCGCACCCTGGCCCGGATGGCCGACCAGGGGCTCGTGACCTTCGCGGAGCAGCCCCAGGAAGGGAAACCGGACAAGAAGGTCTACTCCGTGACGGACACGGGCCGCGCCTTCCTATCGGACTGGATCGCGGCCGCCGGTACCCCTACGTACCTGCGCGACGAACTCGCCGTCAAGATCCGCGGCGCCACCCCGGGCGACCTGCCCGCCCTCGTCGACGAGATCCGTCGACACCGCGACGCGCACGCCGAGCGCGCCGAGCTCTACCGCACCATGGAGAAGCTGGACTACTCCGATCCGTCCACCCTGACGGGTCACGCCCTGCAGCAGTTCCTCGTGCTGCGCGGCGGCGTCGTCCTCGAGGAGGGGCTCGTCGGCTGGCTCGACGAGGTCCACTCGGCGCTCTCCCGAGACCTCACTCAGCCGTAAGGATTCGCGATGACCACCCCGACCAAGTACCCCCTGCTGTTCGAGCCGCTCGACCTCGGCCACACGACGCTCCGCAACCGCGTCGTGATGGGTTCGATGCACACCGGCCTCGAGGACCTGCCCTGGGACATCGACAAGCTGGCCGCATACTTCGCCGCACGCGCGAAAGGCGGTGTGGGGCTGATCATCACGGGCGGCTACTCCCCCAACATCACCGGCTGGCTGCTTCCGGCGGGCGCCAAGATGAGCTCGCCGATCGACGCGCTGCTGCACCGACGGGTCACCTCGGCGGTGCACGCGGAGGGCGGCAAGATCGCGATGCAGCTGCTGCACGCCGGCCGCTACGCCTACCATCCGCTGAGCGCGTCCGCCAGCTCGATCAAGGCCCCCATCAACCCCTTCCGCCCCCGCAAGATGACCGGTTTCGAGATCCGGAAGACGATCCGGGACTTCGGCAACGCCGCGAAGACCGCCAAGAGCGCGGGCTACGACGGTGTCGAGGTGATGGGCGGCGAGGGCTACCTGATCAATCAGTTCCTCGCCCCGCGCACCAACAAACGCGCCGACCAGTGGGGCGGCTCGGCCGACAACCGGCACCGTTTCGCGGTGGAGATCGTGAAGGAGATCCGGCGCCGCTGCGGCGACGACTTCATCGTGGTGTTCCGGCTGTCGATGGCCGACTTCGTGGACGAGGGGCAGACGCGCGACGAGATCATCTCGCTCGCACAGAAGTTGGAGGCCGCCGGCGTCTCGATCCTGAACACCGACATCGGCTGGCACGAGGCGCGGGTGCCCACCATCGTGACGTCGGTGCCGCGCGGCGCGTTCACCGCCTTCACCGCGGACGTCACCCGTGCCGTGAACATCCCCGTCTGCGCGGCCAATCGGATCAACATGCCCGAGACCGCCGAGGAGGTGCTGTATCGCGGCGACGCGCAGCTGGTGCAGATCGCCCGGCCCCTGCTCGCGGATCCGGAATGGGCGAACAAGGCGCAGAGCGAGCGCGCCGACGAGATCAACACGTGCATCGGTTGCAACCAGGCCTGCCTCGATCACGCCTTCGTGCACAAGAAGGTGTCGTGCCTCGTGAATCCCCGTGCGGGACGGGAGACCTCGCTGGTCCTCGGCCCCACGCGGGCAGCGAAGCGGGTCGCCGTCGTCGGCGCCGGTCCGGCGGGCCTGTCGGCGGCCGTGAGCGCCGCAGAGCGCGGCCACCACGTCGAGCTGTTCGAGGCCAACGACCACATCGGCGGCCAGTTCTCCTACGCCGCGAAGATTCCCGGCAAGGAGGAGTTCGCCGAGACCATCCGCTACTACACGACGATGCTCGACAAGTACGGCGTGACAACGCATCTGCGCACCGCCGCGGGCGTCGAGGATCTGCGCGGATTCGACGAGGTGGTGATCGCCACCGGCGTCGTGCCGCGCGTCCCGAGCCTGCCCGGGGTGGACCATCCCAAGGTGATCACCTACGCCCAGGCGATCAGCGGCGAGAAGCCCGTGGGCGACACCGTCGCCATCATGGGCGCCGGCGGGATCGGCTTCGACGTGGCCGAGTTCGTGACCACGGCGAAGTCGCCCACGCTGCACCTGGACGAGTGGAACGCCGAGTGGGGCGTCACCCGCGACGCCACGGTCCGTGGCTTCGTCACCAAGCCGCACCCGGCACCGTCGGCGCGCGCCAAGGTGTACATGCTGCAGCGCAAGACCACCCCCCAGGGCATCGGCCTGGGCAAGACGTCCGGCTGGGTGCATCGGGCGTCGGTGAAGATGAAGGGCGTCGAGCAGCTCAACGGGGTCAACTACGAGAGGGTGGACGACGCCGGCCTGCACATCTCGTTCGGCGAGGACCACCACGACCCCCGTGTGCTGGATGTGGAGACCGTGATCCTGTGCACCGGCCAGGAGTCGGAGCGGCGGCTCGACGAAGCGCTGCAGGCCGCGGGGGTGCCCACGCACGTCATCGGCGGGGCCGACGTGGCGGCCGAGCTGGACGCGAAGCGCGCGATCCGGCAGGGGACCGAGCTGGCCGCGGCCCTGTAGCCGCGCTCAACGGGGTGCGGGTCACTGGCACCGGGTCGGTACGATCGCTACCCATGCCCGTACCCGCACCCAACTCCTCCGCCCGCGCCGTGGTGACCGGCGGCTCGTCCGGCATCGGTGTCGCACTCGCTACCGAGCTCGCCAGGCGCGGCCACTCGGTGATCCTGGTGGCCCGGAGCACCGAGCCGATGGAGGCCCTGGCATCGAAGCTGCGCGCCGATTTCGGCGTCGAGGCCGAGGTCCGCGGCGTCGACCTCGCGGACCCGAGCGCCCGCGGCGAGCTGTGTCGCGAGCTCGCCGGCCGCGAGGTCTCGATCCTGTGCAACAACGCCGGAACGGCGACGTTCGGCAGGGTGATCGACCTGGACCCCGACTACGAGCGGGCACAGCTCGAGCTCAACGCCACCGCCGTGCACGACCTGACGCTGGCCGTGCTGCCGCAGATGGTGAAACGTGGCAACGGCGGAATCCTGACCACGGGGTCGGCGGCCGGCAACATGCCGATCCCCAACAACGCCACGTACGCGGCGTCGAAGGCGTTCGCCAACACCTTCTCCGAGTCGCTGCGCGGCGAGGTCAAGGAGCTGGGCGTACACGTGACCCTGCTCGCGCCGGGCCCGGTGCGCACCGAGCTGCCCGACCCCGCAGACCGCTCCACCGTGGAGAAGGTGGTTCCCGAGTTCCTGTGGGTGAACACCGAATACACCGCTCGGGTGTCCCTGGACGCGTTGGAGAAGAACCAGATGCGCGTCGTGCCCGGCCTGCTGTCGAAGGCGATGTCCACAGCGGGCAACTACACGCCGCGCCGGATCATCGCGCCCATCGTGGGCCAGATGTACAAGAAGCTCGCGGGCAACTGACCCGGAGGCGCACCGATCTCCGCGGGGCGTCGGTCCGGGGGGGCACTGTCACGACCGCCTCGCCGGTGTCGCGCGCGGTGAGCGCCATCGCGCGTATCGACCGTGTTCAGGTGGCGGGGACGCCGGAAGACGGCGGCTGGCGAGTCAAGACGGCGGCGAGCGTCGCGTCGATCGCCGGGAAGGCGGCAGCCGAGAGGTCGGCGGGGCGCAGGCGGCCGCCGACCACCACCGGCAGCCGGAGACCGAGCTCCCGCGCGGCCAGACCGATGGCTCCATCTCCTCCGGCCCCACCGCCACCGCTGGCCCCGTCCGCTGCGGTCTGGACGGTACGGGCGAGGTCCACGGTGGCGGTACCGGAATGGCTGGCGTCCAGCGAGGCACCGGCGCCCGTGGTGGCCGCCCACCGCAGCACCGCGTCCAACTGTTCGATCGTGGGCTGCTGCAGAGTCACTCGGAACGTGACGTCGACGTCGACGACGGGCATGTGCATCCCCTCTCGGGTCGGGCGGCATCGGTGTGTGTGCCGCCCTCTCCACTGTCCTCCCCCGGCCGCGGCCGCGCGGCATCTCGTCGCGACACTGTCGCCGATTCGTGCCGCCCGTGCCGGTTAGGGTGTGTGCGTGGACGACAAACTGGTGTGGGTGGACTGCGAGATGACGGGTCTCGATCTGGGATCGGACAGGCTCATCGAGATCGCCGCCCTGGTGACCGACAGCGACCTCGAGATCCTCGGCGAGGGCGTGGACATCGTGATCCACGCCGACGACGCCTCCCTGGCCGCAATGCTCCCGGTGGTGGTCGAGATGCACACCAAATCCGGCCTCACGGAGGAGGTCCGGACGTCGACGGTGTCGGTCCGCGACGCCGAGGAGGCCGTGCTCTCGTACCTGCGCGAGCACATCCCGACCGCGCGGACGGTGCCGCTCGCCGGCAACTCGATCGGCACCGACCGCGGCTTCATCGCGCGGGACATGCCGGAGCTGGACGGGTTCCTGCACTACCGCATGGTGGACGTCAGCTCGATCAAGGAGCTGTGCCGGCGCTGGTACCCCCGGATCTACCAGGGTCAGCCCCCGAAGGGGCTGGCGCACCGCGCCCTCGCCGACATCCGCGAGTCGATCCGGGAGCTGAAGTACTACCGGCAGACCGCATTCGTGCCCGAGCCCGGGCCGACGGCGGACGAGCTCGCCACCGTCGTCGAGAACCTCGGACCCGCGTAGTCCCGGATCTCAGATGCCGCTCGGGTCCTCCCCGATGCCCATGCCGCCTACCAGGCGGGGCGGTGTCCATCACGACGGGGCGGACGGTCCGCCATCGGCTGCGCGTTCGTCATGCTGCCACGCGATCGGCAGTGGGACACGTACCGGGCCGTCGATTCGTGTTCTGCGGCGGCCGTCGGGTAGAGTACAGACTCGGTCACGGCGTGCCGGGACCGATGGTGAGTGTAGTTCAGTTGGTAGAGCACCAGATTGTGATTCTGGCTGTCGCGGGTTCAAGTCCCGTCACTCACCCCGAGTGAAGATAGGCCGGTTGACCAGCAGAAACGCTGGTCAACCGGCCTTTTTCGGTGCCAACCGGCTACGCCTCCCGCGCGCCGATGAGCGCCTCGGACAGCGTCGCGGTCGCACGTGCGAGCGCGGGGACCACTCGGTCGGCGAAGTCGGCGTCCAGCCGGGAGAGCGGCCCCGAGACGCCCACGGCCATCGGCGTCGGAGCGCCGGGCACAGCCATGGCGAAGCCGCGGACGCCGATCTCCTGCTCTTGCTCGTCGATCGAGAAGCCCTGTGTGCGAGCCTTTTCCACCTCGGCGAACAGACCTGACAGCGAGGTGACGCTGTTCGGGGTCGCCGCCGGGAATCCGGCCTGCGTCACGAGGCGGACGATGCGGGCGTCGTCGAGCTCGGCCAGCACCGCCTTGCCGACCCCGCTGTTGTGCAGGTTCACGCGGCGTCCGACCTCATTGTTGGTACGCATGCTGTGCGGCGACGGGACCTGCGCCGCGTAGATGACCATGTCACCGTCGAGCACCGCGAGGCCGGCGGACTCTGCCAGCTCGTCGACCAGCGTGTGCAGCACGGGTCTCGCGACGGCGCCGAGCTGCCGGTTCGCCACCTCGCCGAGCCGGATCAGACGCGGCCCGAGCGCGTAGCGTCGGTTGGGCAGCTGCCGGACATAGCCGATACCGACCAGCGTGCGCAGCAGGCGGTGGATAGTAGGGGGAGGCAACGGCGTGCCGGTCGACAGCTCGCTCAGCGAACACTCGCCGCCGCCGCGCGCAATCAGCTCCAGCAGCTCGAATGCGCGCTCGACCGATTGGACACCGGGGGCGTTGGTCGACATGTGGCTCCTCTCGCTGCGGGTTCGGCTCATGCGGCAGCTGCGGCCGAGCGATGCCAGGGTACCGCGGAATCGCCCGTCGTTCCGCGATCCGGAACATCGAGCCGTTCCGACAAAAGCCTGCTCGCTTGTGCTCCGACAGCGGAGCTAATAAACTCCGCAATGCGGAACTGATATTCCATCAAATCGTTTAGGGAGAACCATGCCGTCCAGCCGCCGCGCCCTCACCGGCGACACGCTCGCCGATATCGACGCCCGGCTCGCCGACACCGACGAGGCTCTCGCCCGCCTCTACCCCGGCGACGACGGCCGCCGTCAGCCCGTGCACACCGTGTACGTCCCCGCGGACCGCTACACCCCCGATCTTCCCGCGTCGTGGGGCGCCGCGGCGCTCGCGGCAGCGGACAAGGCCGGCGGGCTCGCGGCGGTGGCCGACACCGTCGGCGCCGGAACGGAAGCCAGCCGTGCGACCCTCGCCGCGCTGGTGCGCGCCAAGCTCGAGTCGGAGCCGATCGAGGATCTGCGGCTGGACTTCGAGGACGGGTACGGCGATCGCGGTGACGACGTGGAGGACGCCCACGTCGCGCAAGCGGTCGAGGCGGCGGCGCAGGCCTTCGCCGACGGTATCGCTCCCCCGTTCCTGGGCATCCGCTTCAAGTGCTTCGAGGCGCCCACCCGCGCCCGCGGCCTGCGCACCCTGGACCTGTTCCTCACGGGCCTGGCGGAGCACGGCCTGCCGGACGGCCTCACGCTGACCCTGCCGAAGGTCACGACCGTCGCGCAGGTCGAGGCGATGGCGCTCGTGGCCGAGCGGCTCGAGACCTCCCTGGGCCTACCGTCCGGGCGGCTGAGGTTCGAGGTGCAGGTCGAGACGCCGCAGGTGATCCTCGCGGCCGACGGGACCGCGCCGGTCGCCCGCCTGATCCATGCGGCCGCGGGACGGGTCTCGTCGCTGCACTACGGCACCTACGACTACTCCGCGTCACTGGGCATCGCGGCCGCCTACCAGGCGATGGACCATCCCGCCGCCGATCACGCGAAGAACGTGATGCAACTGGCCGTCGCCGGCACCGGGGTGCACATGTCCGACGGCTCGACCAACATCCTGCCGATCGGCGACGCCGAGCACGTGGCGGCCGCCTGGCGGCTGCACGCACGGCTGGTGCGGCGGCACCTCGAACGCGGCATCTACCAGGGCTGGGACCTGCACCCGCACCAGCTCGTCACCCGATACCTGGCCACCTATGCCTTCTACCGCGACGGTTTCCCACCCGCCGCGCGGCGGCTGCGAGATTACGTCCACCACGTCGACTCGGCGATCATGGACGAGCCTGCGACCGCCCGCGCGCTGGCATCGTTCATCCACCGCGGCCTGGCGTGCGGCGCGCTCACCGCGACCGACGTCGAGTCCCAGGCCGAGGTGACCGTCGGCACCGTGCGTGACCTCGCCCTGAAACGCCCGATCGAGGAGAACAGCCATGGCTGACCAGCCCCGCTACTACGCACCGCACGGCGGGTTGCCCACGCAGACCGATATGCTCACCGACCGCGCGATCGTCACCGAGGCCTACACCGTCATCCCGCGCGGCGTGCTGCGCGACATCGTCACCTCCGTGTTCCCCGGCTGGACGGGGACCCGCGCGTGGATCCTGAACCGGCCGGTACCGGGCGGGGCGACGACGTTCGCACAGTCGATCGTCGAGGTCGCGCCCGGTGGCGGTGCGGAGCGGCCCGAGCCGCAACCCGAGGTCGAGGGCTTCGTGTTCGTGCTCGAGGGCGAGCTGACGGTGACCGTCGAGGGCGGGGCGCACACCCTTGCTCCCGGTGGGTTCGTCTACGCGCCGGCGGGCGCGAGCTGGAGCGTCACGAACACCGGCGCCGAACCCGTGCGGTTCCAGTGGATCCGCAAGCGCTACGAGCCGCTCGACGGCCATCCGCCCCGCGTCGTGGTGGGCGACGAGCGCGACATCGAGCCGAGCCCGATGCCCGACACCGCCGGTCGCTGGCGGACCACGCGCCTGCTGGACCCGGAGGATCTGGCCTTCGACATGCACGTCAACGTGGTGACCTTCGAGCCCGGAGCGATCATCCCGTTCGCCGAGACGCACGTCATGGAGCACGGCCTGTACATGCTCGAGGGCCAGGCGGTGTACCACCTCAACGGCGACTGGGTCGAGGTGCAGGCGGGCGACTACCTGTCGCTGCGCGCGTTCTGCCCGCAGGCCTGCTACGCGGGCGGGCCGTCGGACTTCCGCTACCTGCTGTACAAGGACGTGAATCGGCAGATCACGCTGTAGCAGCGCCCTCAGGTTTTCGAGGCTCAGACCTGCGGCGACGGAACGGTGCTCATGTTGGGTTGAGGGGCCAGCCCGTCACCGTCTTCCGCCGCGGAGCGGCGTACGTGCGGATCTTGGAGGTGCTCAGCCCGAGCCGCACCAGCGACTCGGCGACGGTGACCGCGGCGCGCACGCCGTCGACGATCGGCACACCGGTCGCGGCCGACACCGCCCGCTCCAGCTCGGCCATCCCACCGCAGCCCAGGCAGACCACCTCGGCGCGGTCGCGCTCGACGGCCTCGCGGGCCTGCGCGACGATCGCGGCGACCGCACGCTCCGGGTCCGACTCGAGCTCCAGCACGCCCAGGCCCGACGCGCGCACCGAGGCGCACCGGGCGTCGAGCCCCGCGAGCCTCAGGCGGTCCTCGATGAGTGGCACGGTGCGGTCCAGCGTGGTGACCACCGAGTACTTGTGGCCGAGATACATCGCCGTCGACGCGGCGGCCTCGGTGATGTCCACGACGGGGACGTCGAGCAGCTCCTGCAGCCCCTCCCGCCCGTGTTCGCCGTAACCGGCCTGGATCACCGCGTCGAACGGCGCCGGGTATCGCGTGACGGCATCCATCACCGCGATCGCCGCGAGGTAGGACTCGAAGTTGCCCTCGCACGAGTCGGCGCCGAACCGTGGCGTGATCCCGACGATCTCGGTGCCGGGCGACGCGACCTGCCGGGCCGAGGCGGCGATGGCGTCGGTCATCGCGGCGGTGGTGTTGACGTTGGCGACGAGGATGCGCACGGGGACTCCTAGGGTTCTGCGCGAACTAGCGCTTGCTGGGAACGGCGATGGCCTCGCCCGACGCCTCGGCGAACGGGCCCTTGCGGTCCGCCACCAACAGGTACACCACCACACCCAGGCCGGCACCGATGAACCAGGAGAAGTCCGAGACCGCATGGAAGGCGGGCACGAAGGCCATCAGTAGGGCTGCGGCGGCCGTCGGGACAAGCGCGACGACCGCGCGGACGTTGACACCTCGGGCGTAGTGGTACGGACCGCCCGGCCGGTCGCTGTACAACGACGGGACGTCGACCCGCGAGCGGCGCACCAGCCAGTAGTCGGCCATGACGATGCCGAACAGCGGCCCGAGAAGTGCGCCGAGGCCACCAAGGAAGTAGGAGATCACAGCCGGCGAGTTGTACATGTTCCACGGCAGGATCACCAGGCCGACGACGCCGGACACCAGCCCCGCCCGACGGAAGTCGAGGACCCGCGGGAACAGATTGGACAGCGCGTAGATGGGAGCGACGAAGTTGGCCATCAGGTTCACCGCCACCGTCAGCACCAGCAACGCGAGGCAGGCCAGTACCAGCAGGAATGTGTCGGGTACCGTCTTCACGATGTCGGCGGGCGACTCGATGACCTTGCCGTCGATCTTGAATTGCGCGCCCGCGAGCACCACGACGATCGCGCCGAACAGCAGCATGTTGAGCGGGATGCCGAAGAAGTTCCCCCGCACGATGGCGCGCCTCGACACGGCGTTCCGGGTGAAGTCGCAGAAGTTGAGCACGAAGGTGCCGTAGATGGCGACCCAGAGACTGGCGCCGCCCACGATCTGCCGCCACATGTCGAACCCGGTCTTCGTAGCCGGGGTGGACCACGCGATGGAGCCGCCCGCCTTGCCGAACATCCAGATCGCGAGGGACGCCATCGTGATCAGAATGATGGGGCCGGCGAACGCCTCGTACTTGCGGATCAGCTCCATGCCGTAGCTCACGATCACCATCTGCACTGCCCACAGCGCCAGGAACGAGATCCAACCGAGCGTGGACAGACCGAGGAATCTGTTGGTGTCCCATGAGGCCGTACCCGGCGCTACCGCAACGATGAGGACGCGCAGGACGACGGATGCGAGGTACGTCTGGATGCCGAACCACGCGACCGCCACAGCCCCGCGGACGAGCGCCGGGATCTGCGCACCGCGGATCCCGAAGGCGATACGGCTCATGACGGGGAACGGGACGCCCGTCTTCTCCCCCATGAAGCCGGAGAGGTTGAGCAGGAGGAACAGGAACACGCCGCCCAGACCCAGTGCAAGCAGGATCTGCCAGCCACCGAGGCCCAGCGCGAACAGGCCTATCGCGAAGGCGTAGTTGCCGAGGCTGTGCACGTCGTTGGCCCACAGCGTGAAGATGCTGTACGAGCGCCAGGTGCGGCCCTTGCGCGCAGTGGGCGCGAGGTCGGCGTTGTACAGACCGGGGCTCGGGGTGGCGGGCTCGGCCGTGGGAGGAGTCGGGGAGCACTCCTCCGTGGTGGTTCCGTGACTGGTCATAGACGAGGACTTTCGCTCACGGCCCGCGACGTCGAGGACCGATGCTGCCATATTCCATGGTGTGGAATTCTAATTCCGTCGGTGAGCCCAGTAAGTCGCACGGAGACCGCATCTGTCAAGGGCCGATGTCACATCCTGGAATCGCTCGGTCGACGGATGGAACTACAATCGGCCCGGACACGAGCAGCCCCACCGCAGACCGCCCGACCGCGCGCCTCACTTCCACGATGAGTAATCCTCGAAGGAGCACCCATGGACACCGACAACGGCTCCGCCGCCCCCGTGTACGACCTGGTGGTCCGCGGGCGCCGGATCCTCGTCTCAGCGGGGATCGCGGCGCGGGAGGTGGGGATCCGGGACGGTCGCGTGGTCGCGATCGAGCCGCTGGGCAACGGCCTGAGCGCCGCCGAGGTGATCGAACTCGCCGACGACGAGGTGATGATCCCCGGGCTCGTCGACACCCACGTACACGTGAACGAGCCGGGCCGTACCGAGTGGGAGGGCTTCGAGTCCGCCACCCGCGCCGCCGCAGCGGGAGGCGTCACCACCCTCGTCGACATGCCGCTCAACTCGATCCCGCCCACCGTCGACGTCGGCGCCCTGCGGGTCAAGCGCGCGGCCGCGGCCCCGAAGGCCTATATCGACGTGGGCTTCTGGGGCGGCGCGGTGCCGGGCAACGAGGCGGATCTGCGCTCTCTCCACGATGAGGGCGTGTTCGGCTTCAAGTGCTTCCTGCTGCACTCGGGCGTCGACGAGTTCCCGCCGCTCAGCGCGGACGAGATG
Source organism: Tsukamurella soli (assembly GCF_039541155.1). Lineage (NCBI taxonomy): Bacteria > Bacillati > Actinomycetota > Actinomycetes > Mycobacteriales > Tsukamurellaceae > Tsukamurella > Tsukamurella soli. The sequence goes on along the minus strand of NZ_BAABFR010000018.1, from coordinate 26,691 downwards.
GAGGCCGACATGGCCGAGCTCGCGTCGTTCGACTCGCTGATGATCGTCCACGCGGAGGACTCGTGGGCCATCGACCACGCGCCGCAGCCCGACGGTGCCCGGTACGCGGGATTCCTGGCCTCTCGGCCCCGCGGGGCCGAGAACCTCGCGATCGCCGAGGTGATCGAGCGCGCCCGCTGGACCGGCGTCCGTGCGCACGTGTTGCACCTGTCGTCGTCGGACGCCCTGCCCATGATCGCCAGCGCGCGGCGCGACGGAGTGCGGCTCACCGTCGAGACGTGCCCGCATTACCTGACCCTGCTCGCCGAGGAGATCCCGGACGGGGCAACGGCGTTCAAGTGCTGCCCACCGATCCGCGAGGCCTCGAATCGGGAGTTGCTGTGGCAGGGTCTGCAGGCGGGCGTGATCGACTCCATCGTGTCCGATCACTCGCCCTCGACGATCGACCTCAAGGACATCGAGAACGGCGACTTCGGTGTCGCATGGGGTGGCGTCGCATCTCTGCAGCTGGGGCTGTCACTGATCTGGACCGAGGCCAAGCGCCGGGGTATCGGCCTGCAGCAGGTCGTCGAGTGGATGGCCACGAAGCCCGCCCAGATCGCAGGGATGTCCCACAAGGGTCGGATCGCGCTCGACTACGACGCCGACTTCGCGATCTTCGCGCCCGAGCGCGCCCAGGTCGTGGACGTCCACGCGCTGTACCACCGCAACCCGGTCTCGCCGTACGACGGGCGCGCCGTCGCGGGCGTCGTGACCGGCACGTGGGTACGCGGCCGCCGCGTCGACTTCGAGTCGCCGCACGGCCGGCTGCTGCGGCGCGGCGAAGCTTGAGCGGGCGACGCCTGGACCGACGCGATCCCGCCACCGACGCGCTCGTCCACCGAAACGGGCAAACGGCCGGAACTAGAGTGACACCGGTCACAGTCCAGACGTAGGATTCGCTGTGAATGGGGGCGATCCCAGGAGGTCCCGATGGCACTTCTCACCAGATCGCTTGCTGCGGTCGCCGCGACGCTCGGCCTGACGCTCGCCGCCGGGACGGCACACGCGGCACCGCCACCGAATCCGGGCACGGTATGCGGTCCCGGCAAGGTGGTGACGGACAACCACTCGTGCAGCGGGATCAACAAGTCCTGCACCGGCTACGACGGCATGATCATCGGGCGCGTCGACCACTGGGGACATTGCGTGTTCCCCGGCGTCAACGGCACGACCTGGTAGCCGCCCGGTAGGCCGCGGACGATCGGCCCCCTCGGACCGGGCGGCAGCCGCACCGCTAGCGTGGTCGGGAACCCGACACGTGGGAGTGGACGCATGGTTTCGGTACCCCTCGCCGGCGCACTGGCCGACCGGTGGTTCGCGCGCCGAAACCATCTCCCCACGCCGGGCCGGTACACGATCGCCACCGTCCGGATCCCGATGCGTGACGGCGTCGAACTCGGCGCCGATCTGTACACCCCGCGCGGTTCCAGCCGCGGGCTCGTGCTGATCCGCGGCCCGTACGGCCGGGATCCGGTGATGGCGATGCCCGCGGCCCGACTGTTCGCCGGGCAGGGATACACCGTGCTGTTCGCGTCCTCGCGCGGCACGGCCGACTCCGGCGGCGTCTTCGACCCGATGCGCGACGAGGTACGCGACGGGCAGGACACCGTCACCTGGATGCGCCGGCAGCCCTGGTACCCGGGGCGATTCGGCACCGTCGGCGGCTCGTATCTGGGCTACACGCAGTGGGCGATGCTCAGCCGACCACCGGTCGACCTGGCCGCCGCCGTAGTCGTCATGGGGCCGCACGACTTCGCCCGACACACATGGGACACGGGCGCGGCCAGGCTCGACGTGATCGGCTGGGCCGAGCTGATCGCGACACAGGCCTCGGCCCGCAACCCGCTGGCGATGATCCTCGCGCAGGCGACCGCGCCGCGGCGGCTGCGGCCGATCCTGTCGGCCACGCCGACGGTGCCGGCCGCCGACCGACACTTCGCGACGACGGCACCCTGGGTGCACGAGCGCCTGACGCGGCCGGACCTCGCGGACCCGTTCTGGGCTCGGATGCAGCACGCCGACGCGCTCGAGCGGGCGACGTGCCCGGTGCTCGTCCTCGCCGGCTGGCAGGACATCTTCCTGGCGCAGAGCGTCGAGCAGTACACGCGCCTGGCCGAGCGCGGCGTCGATGTCGCGCTCACCGTCGGCGCGTGGGCGCACGCCGACATCACATTCGGCGCCCAGCGCGTCATGGCCCCCGAGAGCTTGGCCTGGCTGGACACGCACCTCGCACACGCGCGCCCGGGCGCCCGGGCGACCCCGGTGCACGTCGAGGTCACCGGCACGGACGCGTGGGTGCGGCTGCCTGCCTGGCCGCCTGCGAGCGACGCCCGGACACTGCACCTCGCCCCGGGCGGGCGACTCACCGCGCACGCCCCGGGGTCCGGGGTCGCCGGTGCCTCGTTCACGTACGACCCGGCCGACCCGACGCCGACGGTGGGCGGGAATCTGCTCGGCGACGGTGGGTACGCCGACGACTCCGCCCTCGCCGCGCGCGCCGACGTGCTCGCATACGACGGCGACCGGCTGCCGGCCGACCTGACGGTGATGGGGGTTCCGTCCGTACGCCTCGTGCACGCCTCCGACCTGCCCGACGCCGACCTGTTCGTGCGGGTCAGCGAGGTCGACGGTGCCGGGCGCTCCCGCAATGTGAGCGAGGGGTACGTGCGGGTAGGCGCTCGCGACGGCGCCGGGTCCGCCACCGTCGACCTCGAGCTGCTGCCGGTCGCGCACACGTTCCGCGCGGGGCACCGGGTGCGGCTGCTGGTGGCGGGCGGGTCGTTCCCGCAGTTCTCACGCAATCCGGGGACCGGGGAGAACCCACTCACCGCGGCGCGACTCGCCCGCAACCGACACACCGTCGTGCACGCCGACGGCGGATCCGCGCTGACGCTCCCCGTCACCGCTGCGGCCTGACCCGCCGACGGGCCGACCCCGTCGACCGGCAACGAATGTCGAATCGCTTCTTTACCACACCGGGTCCGCGCCGCACTCAGGGCTTATGGGAATTCTGCAGCACCGACTGTTATGGTCAGCGGGCCTCGGCCCAGGCCGGCGGCGGGACGAACGATACGGATGGGGTGTGTTTTGGCGAAGGGATCACGGCGCGTTGCACGTTTGCGCCTGGCGGCATTGACAGCGGCGACGACGGCCGCGGTCGCAACCGCCGTCAGCGGGACCGCGTACGCGGCACCGACGCCGAGTTCTCCGACAGCCCCGGCGGGCGCGACGACGGCCGCCGCCACGCCGAGCCCCTCGCCGAAGTCCGTCGGGCCGGGCGACCGGATCGACATCCTGCAGCGTTCACTGGGCGACGGCCGATTCGCGGCACTGCAGTGCACCATGGGCTTCGCCGTGGTCACCCCCAGCGGCCAGCGCCTCGGCGTGACCGCCGGCCATTGCGGCTCGCCGGACCAGCCGGTAGGGCGACAGCAGTGGATCATCGGCGAGATCGTCCAGTCGAAGTCGCCTGCGGTGAAGCCCGACCCGAAGCGTCCCGGGCAGTTCATGCCGGTCAACCCGTTCGGTCCCGACTGGGCCACGTTCCGCGTCACCGACAACACGGTGAAGCTGCTCGGCAGCCAGGGACGGATCGCACCGCGCACCGTCGGCACCGCCAAGGTCGGCAACAAGGTGTGCCAGATGGGCTCGGTGAACGGCTTCCGCTGCGGCACCGTGATCAAGGTGCAGGGCGATTGGATCCTGACCGACATCAAGACGACGCCCGGCGACAGCGGCGGGCCCCTGGTACGCACCTCGGACGGGGCGGCGCTGGGGATCATCACCGACGCCGTGACGCTGAGCGACTCGGACACCGGCCAGGTCAAGGGCAACGCCACCCAGTACTACTCGCTCCCCGCCGTGCTCGCGGCGGCGGGCGGGGACCGGCTGAGCCCGTAGCGGCCCGGCGGGTGGTGTCGCGCACCTACACTGACCGCCATGTCCCCAGTCGCCGCCCTCAAAACCCGTGCTCTGCGCGTGGGAACGTATCGGCCGGTGTCGGCCGCGATCCGGCGGATCGTGCCGCTGGACAAGGCCGTCACCCGGTTTTCGGGTGGGCGGGTGCATGTGCTGCCGTCGTGGCTCGTCCCGAATCTCACGCTCACCACGGTGGGACGCCGCTCGGGGCGGCCGCGGTCGGTGCCGCTGCTGTATATCCGTGACGGCGCCGACTTCATCGTCGTCGCCTCCAACTTCGGCCAGGCGCACCATCCGGCCTGGTCGTACAACCTCGAGGCCGCCCCGGAGGCCGAGGTGTTGCTGGGGACCAGGCGGATCCCCGTTCGCGGTGTCCGGCTGTCCGAACGTGATCGGCGGCGGTTGTGGCCGGAGGTGGTCGCGATCTGGCCGGCGTACGACGACTACGTTCGATGGGCGGGCGGTCGCACGATCAAGTTGTACCGGCTGACTCCCCGCTGATCACTCGGGTGGTGCGCTCCCGGATCGGTTCGACGGTACGGGGCAGCACCGCGGCCGCCAGCGCCGCTGCGGCGTCGGGCTCGAGGTCCGTGATCCGGTAGCGCCGCGCGCCGACGGCCGTCGCCGCGATGAGCGTCAGCACGCCCGAGCGGCGTTGGAACACCGATTCCCTCGTCACCCAACCCACGACACCGTCGAACTCGAGCACGGTGCGGCTCCGGGCCACGGCACACTCGCCGATCACCAGCGCGTCCCCGACGATCGCGTGACCCAGATTGCGGTAGCGCAGCTCCGCGCTCACTACCGCGACCACGGCGAGCAGCACGGCCGCGACCGTGGCCGCGACCCGCCACGCGCCGGGTAGCCACGCTGCAGCCGCGCCACCCGCGGCGAGCGGCAGCAGCGCAGACAGTGCGCCGCGAGTCCATCTGCGGCGGTGCGCGATCGGGCCGTGCTGCACCGTCGTGGCCCCGACGGTGCCGGGCCGCCCGAGAGTGACGTCGGCGACCTCGCGAGCGCGCGACTCGGGGGCGGGCGGCAGTAGCATCGGGTGCCGAGTCGAGCCCGACGCCAACCCGAACACCTTGGCGCCGTGCGGTATCCGCATCAGGATCGGCTGATGCACGCGGGCGCCACGGATCCGCTTGCGTTCCAGCGTGATCGAGTTGGTGGACACCAGACCACGCGTGGTGTGCAGGGTGCCGTCGCCGCGGCGGGTGAGCCGGAATCCCCAGAACGCGAACACATACGCGACCACCGATACCGCCGCCGCGACGAGCAGGAGTGCGATCACGGCGAATGGGATCACCACGATCGGACCGAGCGCCCACAACTGCTCGCCCCAGCGCGCGGCGGTCTCGGAGCCGGCATCCGTGAGGTCGAGGTCCGAGCTCACGCGCAGCCCCACGCCGCCGACCGCGGCGACCGTCGCCAGGCCCGTCAGGGAGAACGGGGCGTAGCGGATCCACGCGGGGTTCATCCGGGCGATCTCGATCTCGGCCGCGGCGCCGTGATCCTCAGCCCGAGATGGAACCTCCGCCGGCGATGCCTGCCCGGCACCGTCGTTCGGCGTACGGCGGAGCAGTTCGCGCGCCAGGGCGTCGGCGACGTCGGCGCGGAGGGGGTCGAGCCGGATCGCGTGGTGCTCGCCGCCGACCCCGGTGCCGATCTTCAGGATGCGCAGGCCCAGAACGCGTTCGAGCGGCCCCGCCTCGGAGTCCACGCTGCGCACCCGGTCGCGTCGGACGGTGGAGTTCTCCCGTCGCAGTAGCCCGCGGCGGACCTCGAGCTGCGTCGGGGTGACGCGATAGGTGGTCGTGAGCCACGGGACGAGACCGACGGCGGCGGCGAGCAGCAGTGCGACGATGGCCCACACCACCGGCCCCGACGAGCGGCCGAGGAACACGAGGCCGATCAGCGCCGGAACCAGCGACGGCAGCGACTTCACGACGCGTGTTCCGATCGCCCACGGCGACAGCCGGTTCCAACCGGCGGCGTCAGGTCGCGTCATCACGATCCCCTGCGACGCCGATCGTGAGGCCGGTCGCGACCGACTCCGCCACCGCTCGCTCGAGACCGGGGACGTGCACAGTGCCCGCCGACGACGCGGTGGTCACGGTCAGGGTCGCGAGCCCGAACGCCCGCTCCAGTGGCCCTGCGACGGTGTCGATCACCTGTACCCGCGACACCGGGATCAGGACCCGCGTCCGAGTCAGCCACCCCGTCTGGGCGTAGACCGCCTCCGGCGTGACCTCCCACCGGTGGAACGCGAAGCGCCACCGCGGCATCACGGTCGCGTGGACGACGCCGACCCCGAGCGGCACCGACGCCAGCACCAACCACGCCGACGGGCCCGTGGCGGCCGCGAGGGCGGCCGCGACGACGACGGTGACCACCAGCCACGGTGCCGCCGCCCGCACCGCCCACCACGTCCGGGCGCGAGGCGATACCCGGTGCGCGGGCGGACGGAGCGGGTTGCCAGGCGGCTGTGTGAGGGCGGTCATCGTGTCCATCACAGCACGAGCGCGGGTACCGGCCGCCCTGCGACCCGGCGAACCGTCCCCGACCTGCAGAGAGGGTGGCGATTTCACTTTTGCCGCCGCGGCTTGCTACAGTCTTCCAGCACGCAAACGAGCGGGAAACGCGAAGTGAGCGAGCAGCGCGCCATTAGCTCAACTGGCAGAGCAGCTGACTCTTAATCAGCGGGTTCGGGGTTCGAGTCCCTGATGGCGCACAGTTTATGCAGGTCAGACCGGGTTTCTTATCCGGTCTTTTCCTGTTTCTGGGGGTCGGCGGAACGCTTACGGAACGAATACTCCGCGAGGGCGTCGCGGTTGTCCGGGGCGCGATTGCTCGGCTGGACGTAGTGCCGCCGGGTCGTCTCGGGCGTCGCGTGACCAAGCTGACGCTGCGCTGCCTCGAGCCCCTTCGCCTCATACACCGCCGTCGAGACGGTCTTGCGCATGGTCTTGGGCACGACCCAGTCCATGTCTTCGCCGCGTGCCTCGCGGAGGTGCGCCGCCGAGGCGGAGGCCGACGGTGACTTCAAGCGGGCGGCGCGGCTGCGGCAGGCGGCGGCGGTGATGCGGGCGAGCATGCCCACCGTCCCCGAGCCGGCGGCGCAGGGTCCGGCGTTCGGCACCCCTGGTTGGACGATGCCGCAACCGCGCAACGGCGGTGGGAATGCCGCCGCTGCCGTTGATCCCGGGCCGTTCCCGGTGGAGGCGCCGCCGCCCGCACTCCGCGGCTACTGCACCGCGTTGGCCTCGTCCATGGCCGTGCCCGTCGAGCTCGTCGCGCCGATGCAGATCGCCGTGCTCGCGGCTGGCTGCGGACCGGCAACGACGCACGTCACGGACGGATGGGAGGCTGAGCCCGGGGCGCTCTGGATCATGGTGGGCGTCGCCGCCCTCGACGCGAAAGACGCCGGTTCTTAAGGCGGTCCGGGCACCGATAGACACGGCGGTCGGAGTGATCAACGTCACCCTCGGCGAGCGGCGTCGTGAGCTCCAGATGGAGGCCGACGCCCTCAGCGAGGCGGCCGAGGAGGCGGAGTTCGCCGCCAAGGAGGCGGCGAAGACTGCCGTGAAAGAGCTGGTCGACGGCGGCACGGCCGGCCCCATCACGGCTGCGGTGGCGGGACGCGCAACCGAGGCGGGCGGCTGGGTGCCGCCCACCCCGCAGGGCCTTGCCGGGGACCTCGGGGCGAAGGCGGCGAGGCTTCGAGCCATGGCCGACGCGGCGATGGCGGCGGTCCCGCCCAAGGCGGAGCCGGTGTTCACCGACGCCACCCCGGAGGCGATGATGGAGCTGCTGGAGCGCCAGCGCGGCCGGGGCTTCCTCATCTACCCGGAGGCCTCGGAGCTCCTGACCCAGGCGACCCGCACGGACACGCGGAGCATGGAGACCGCGAAGTTTGCTCGGCGTACGACATGGAGTACATCAGCACGCACCGCATCACGCGCGGCGTCACCGAGGTGCAGGCGCCGAGCCTGTGCAGCCTGCTGATCGTGCAGCCGGACCCGGTGAAGGAGGCACACGCCCCGAAGGCCGCCACCGGTGCGAAGAGCAGGATCACCACCAACGGCTGGTCCGACAGGCAGGGATTCGTCCTCGTCCCCGAGTCCGAGCCGGATACTCTCGACCGGGACCGGTCGATAGACCCGAAGGCCAGGGACGCGTACCTGCGCGCCGTCGAGCGGGAGTGGGTGCGGACGTATCTCCTCGCGGCCGAGCATCCGGAGGCGCGGCTGCGCTTCCGGCTGACCCCGGAGGCGCTCCAGGTGATCGCGCGGCACTACGCCGTTGTGGAGCGCATCAAGCGCCAGCCGGGTACCCGCGCAGAGGCCTGGGGCAAGGTGATCGGCCGCGCCGTGCGCATCGCCCGATGCTTCGCCCAGCTCGACGTCGCGCACCTCGACCCGGCGGTGGAGCACCCGATCACCGCCGCGCACATGCAGTCGGGGTGGCACATCGCCGAGTGGATGCTCCGCAGCTTCGACGCCGCCACCGGCGCCCCCGAGACGGTGACCGAGGACTCTCTGATCACCGCGGCCGCCGACTACATCCGCCACCGCATCCCGATGATCGGCGCCACCGTGCAGCGCCCGGCGGTGCGCAGCAGCAAGCGGCACGGCACCTACATCCCCGCAGCGATCGATGTCCTCGCCGGCCGCGGCGAGGTCGAGGTCCGCGGCCAGGAGATCATCCGGATCCACCTCGGCTGACCGGCGACACCGCATCGCAGCCCCGCGACCCGGACTGGGTTCGCGGGGCTGTCTGCTGCGACGGGTTACGACATCGTAGGGGTGTCGTAACCGATGTCGTAGGCATCTTCGCAGTTCAGAGGCAATGTCGTAGATGTCGTAGGGGGTCGCCCGTCCACGCTCATGTCGTAGTGAGTGAAAAAGTCTCGACAATTGTTAGCATTGCTATGTATATGTGCCTGGGTAGCCACCGCCGCGTATACGGGGACATCCCTACGACATCTACGACATAGTCGTGACCAGCGGAGATGCCTACGACATCGACTACGACGCCCCTACGATGTCGTATCGGGTGCGTCGGTGTCATCACCTGTCAACCGGCCCCGTTCGTGAGAGCGTGCATCCGCTGAGCTTCGGCGGCCACGCCGATCTTCTGCATGAGTACCAACTCCAGGAGAGTGCGCGTCTGCTGAGTCAGCCGGTGCAGGTGCACGGCTCCCACATCGGCCCTCGACAGGGCGTGGGCTGCGCCATTACGAGCATCTTTGAACTCTCGGGCCCATCGGTCGCGGTCTGGGATGACCGTCGCGGTGGCTTGTTGATCAGGCAGGGCTGTGAGGGACTTCAGTTTGTCGACGTACTCGGGCTCGTTTCGCACCGCGGACTTGATCCGTTGCGCCCACGTCTCATCGAGGTCCTTGGTGGCCGCCTTGAGTGTCCGCTTGAACTCGGCGCTGTCGATCGGTTTGGCCTTGTCGCCGTAGACGCGGTAGATCGACTCGGCGGCGCTCGCCACCGCGAAGAAGTCCGAGTTGACGAAGGTGTTACGCCCGTAGGTGAGACTCAAGAGGGCGTTGATACCGGGACGGCACCCCGCAGGGAGACTTGCCCAGGCGTTGTACCAGTCCGCGAGCGGTCGATCCTCGACCAGGAACGTGAAGTCCTTCAGGGAGACGGGCCGCGCGGACTCCGGATCGGGGGTGACGGTCCACAGCGCGTACACCTGGGCCTTCTGCTCGCGCTCGACCGTCGTAGGCCTCAGGGCGTGAGTGCCGTCACCCAGCTCGGTCATGCGGGGGACGCCGGTTTGACGGGGCTCGGCGTGCACGAGAGTGAACGCCGTGAGTGCGCAGGCCTGTCGCGTCGCGAACGACACCAAGTCGACCCAGGTCGCGATCGCATCATCGAAGCCGTCCGGCGGACGCGGTGTGTCGGATTCGATCTCCAGCACCGCCCACGAAGGGCACGCGACCCCGTCGTGGTTGCGAGTCTGATCGAATTGGAAGTGCCCCAACCTGTGCCTGACGCGAAAGCGCAGTTCATTGTGCGTGAACACGACATCACGGTGCTTGATCACCCGCGCGCTCGGGCAGGTGCAACCCGGTAGCGCACTTCGGTCGAACGACACGAAGCCCGACCACACGTCGAGATTCTCGATGCGAACGTGGGCGGCGGCGAACACCGCCGAGTCGGGTTCGTCGATGTGCAGCCCCTTCAGGACACGCTGCGCACGGAGCGTCATCCGGCGAGGCACCAGATCGAAGCCGACGCCACTCGGCCGAGACTCGTACGGACGGATCAGTGTCAACCGCTCGTGGTTCACTGACTCGCCGAGAATCACAGGAAATTCACGCAACGGGAGTGTTCCTCATGATGCCGACCTCCTGCGGCGTGTATCCAGCGAGGAATGCACCGATGAGGTTGAGTTCGGCCCTGCCAGTCGGAGCGATTGTCAAGACACCCGGAATGCGTTCGTCGGCGGCGGTCGGAACCCACCAGTACCCCTCGTACACCTGATCCACTCGGGCACTCTAAGCGGCAAGCATCGCGGGACGTCGCGAGATCCATCACATGGCGCGCCGCGTGCCGAGCACCCGCCCCGCCGATGCCGGCACAGCCGCGGGGTTCGGCCCGGGGTGGCGCCAGGACAGGACCTGCACTCTGCTGACCAAGGGTAGCGGGCGCCTTCAACCTTAGTTGTATATGTTGCCCGTACGGTCAATGCATGTTCGCGGCCCGGGTGCCCCGATCCGACGGCTCGGTCCCTGTGCAGCGAGACCGCCTCGTGCGGTGTCGTCGCAGGTGGGATCGAGTGTCGGTGATTGCTGGGGGCGGTTGCACGTCTGCCGGGCGGGATATCCGATCGGCCAGGTCCTCTGCCTGCCCACACCCCCGGTTGATAACGATTCGATATCGGAAACAGCTTCGAGTTGCGAAGTGAGTCCGCAGCAGACTTTGATGTGACGGATGTGATTGATGTTGCACATGAGTCTGATAGGACGTGTAGTGCATCCGATGTTCGGTCCAGCAGGAGGCTGACAATGGTGGTTCGAGGACGTGTCCGGGTGCTCGCGGTGACGGCGGCGGTGCTGCCGGCCGTGGTGATCGGATCCGGGGTGGCGGCGGGGGTGCCGCCGGCGCCGGATCCGTCGCCGGTGCCGGGTGCGGTGCGGTCCGGCCCGTTCGCGGACACCTCCCGTGCGCTGACCACCCCCGACGGGTACGTCATCCGGGCCTGGCTTTTCGGCCTGCACCGCCGCGACACGTCCCCGTTGGGTCGGGCGTTGAACTCGTACGAGAGTTTCCTCGACGCCGCCGGGAAGGCGGTCATCACCTACGCCGACCCGAAGCACAAACCGACCGAACCGGTATCCGCGGCCACGATCACCATCGGCGTCGAGTTGGGCTGCGCCGCCACACCGGACTCGATGATCATCGGCGGCAACCTGTCCAACACCACCGAGGGATCGGTCACCCCCGGACTGTCGGCGACCACGACCGGCACCGGCACCGGATCCGGCGGCTCCACCGGCGGGCAGGGCGGCGGGTCGGTGTCCCAGTCGGTGACCCCGTCCATCTCCGGCACCGGCGACGATGCGTTCACCGAGGGCGGCACCCTGTCCGGGGTGATCCGGCCCGGTACCACCCGCGAGTTCCCCATCGCACGCAAGTCGCTGACCGGGACGTCCGGGTACGTGATCAGCCGCGAGACCCGCCTCGCGGTCGACGGCTGCCTCGGCGGCGCGCAGGTCCGCGCCTGGGCCACCGCAGCCATCTCCACCCCCGCCGGCGACTCCAGCATCACCACCTACTCACAGGTGTGGTTCATCGACCGCGACCACCCCGGTCCCGCACCCCACCTGAAACCCGTAACCCCACCCGCAGCGCCGGGCACCTCCCGACGATGACCACGCCGAGCACCGGCCCCGACACACCGGCCGGCGACCGGACCGCCGCCGACGACGACGAGCAGCCACCGAAGACCGGCGGGGAGTCGGCGGTGGCGTGGAAAGGGATCGGCCTGATCATCGGCCTCGCCCTCCTGGTCGGGTGCGCGTTCAGCGTCGAGCACCTTTCGGCGTGGTCGCAGCACTACGGCACCGCCTGGGTGTTCCTCGCCTTCACCCTGATCATGCTCATCGCCGGGCAACTCACCGTCCGCGGATTCGACACGATCTGGGCCGCGATCCGCTCCGGCCGGCGATGACCACCCCCGACCGCACAACCGACACCGCCGTACCGGACGGGCCGGCGACCGTCGGAGCGGCCCACGGCGACGGGGTGGCGGTGTTCGCCGCCGGGCTGCGCGGGTTGTTCACCGCGGCCGGGTCGCCGACCGTGGCCGAGGCGGCGCGGGCAGTCGGGGTGAGCACCGGCACCGTCTCACACTGGCGCACCGGCCGGCACCTGCCCGACGACTTCGCGGTGATCGAACCACTGCTGGTGTGGCTGACCGTCCGCGCCCGCAACCGCACCCGGCCGGACGATGCGGCACCGCTGTGGACGGTCCGGCAGTGGCAGGCCCTGCACACCACCGCAGCCGGGCAGGACCCGACCCTGCTGATGCTGCACAGGCTGCTCGACGCGGTCGACACGTGGATCGACCACAACGGCGCGTACGAGCAGGCGGTGCGGGAGGTGATGCTCGCCGCGCTGGACGTCACTGCCGATGGACGGGCCGTGCCCGGTCGGATCACCCCGGCGGACCTGTCTCCGCCCACCTGGGACGCAGCCGAGGTGCTGGCCGACCTGGGCCTGCTCACCCCCACCCCGGACGAGGCGCTGACGCTGGTCGACCCCCGCATCCTCGACCTGTGGCCCCGACTGCATGCGTGGATCGCCGACACCCGCGCCGCGGTGGCGATGCGCACCGCGCTGGTCGACGACGCCCTCCGCTGGCACACCGCCGGGCAGCCGCACGTGATGCTCTACGACCACCTGCGCCTGACCGCCACCGCGGCGGCGCTCACCCGCCTGCACCCCGACGCGGCGGACCAGGACACCGACCAGCGGTTCCGGTTCGGGGACGCGACCGCCGCCCAGATCCCGTCAGCCGCGGCCGGGTTCTGGGCCGCCTCCCAACACGCGGCGACCGGCACCCTGACCGTGCACAAGATCGTCATGGCCCTGCTGATCACCCTCGCCGTCGCGGTGGTCGGGATGGCCGCGCTCGCCGGCTGGGCATGGCGATGACCACCCCACCCCGCATCCGATTACGCCGGATATGTATCGGTATGCCGATGTTCAACGAGCCTCGTTGAATACGGACATCCGTTCAACGAGGCCCGTTGAACGATTCCTCGATACCCATCTTGAACAGCGACGACACCGCCGTCCCGCCGACAAGGCGGTTGACGCGACCACTCCGGCGGGGTCCGATCACCGCATACCCGCTCAGCGACCGTTCCCACCGCCCCTGGAGCACCGACGATGACCACCCCACCACCCACACACACCGAACGGCCACCCCGCACCACACCCACCCCCGCGGCCCGCGCGCCGCGCCGGGGCCGGGGCCGGGACCTCACCCTCGGCGTGCTCCTCACCACCCTCGGTGTCGCCGGGATCGTCGCCGGCGTGATCTTCACCATCCACGCCCCCCACTACCGACCCGTCCCCGCCGTGTTCCTCGGGTTCTGGCTGGTGATGGTCATCGTCGGCAGAATCCTCACCACCGGACTCACACGACTGCGCGCCGCCCGAATCCCCGCGCCGTCCCCCGCCCAGGTCCGCGGCGCCGCCGCCGTCATCGGCATCGTCGCCGCCGTCGGCATGATCGGCACCATCGACCCCCACCACCACACCCTCCCCGCCGCGAGCGCGGTGTGCCCCGGCGACGCCACCTGCGGACCCAACCCCGGCGGAGGCGGCACCGGCCCCACCCTCGAGATCACCCCACCCCAACAACCCACCACCGCCATCCAAGCCCCCCCCACCACCACCACCATCGGACCCGCCCCCGACACCGGCCTGCCCGCCCAACCCCCAGGCGGCAACAGCGGAGGCATGGACGTGCAGACCCCCGACATGCCCACCCCCACACCCGGCAGCTGCATCGTCAACTGCAACGCCACCCAGGCACCCACCCGGCAACACCCTGGCGTGCAAGCCCCCCGGCAGCCCACCGCCCAGCAGCAGCCTGCCCAGACACAGCAGGCCACCCAGACACAGCAGCCGATCACCACCACACCACCCGAGAAGACCACCCCGACCGGGCCGCCGCCCACGGTCACCGTCACCGAGACCACAGCCGCCGTCCCGCCCGCACCCGCTCCCACCACCACCGCCGGACCCGCATCCCACCCCGGCCACAACACCGACCCACCGCCGGGCGCCTACCTCATCGGCGAAGCCACCGCCCTCCTCGCCGGCGCACGCCGACGCACCGGCACCGGAGCGGCCACGGACGCGACCCTCGACCAGATGGACCAGGACGGGGAGGAGGACTACGACACCGCCGCGGCACCGATCGACCTGATGCCGGGCCCCGACACCGGCAGCTCCTCGGCATACCCCGCCCCCGTCGACCCGGCCAGCGTCCTACCCGGCCAGTACCCCGGTGGAGTACTGGCCGACACGCCGCGACCGACATCGCCGCTGGACACCACACTGCAACTCGCCGGCCACGAACCCGGCCCAGCACAGAACCCTCTACCCTCCGAGCCCACCCAGACTCCGACCATCCCCGCCTGCGTAGACCCCAGTCGTCTACCCGGGCAGTTCCCCGACGGAGAGCTCGCGACCGTGCCGCGCCCCACCCCACCGCTCGACTCGGTACTGGCGCAACTAGGGAAGGAGATGCCGGAACTACCACCCGACAGCCCGGGAGCCGACCCGGCCGGCAGTTCCGGTTCATCTCTTCTCGATGACATCGGCGCTGGCCTGACCAACCCGTTGACACTGCAGAACACTGGCGGAGGTCTCGGCCTGAACGCGATCACTGGTGTCGCGAGGAAGTGGGGCCCGGAGGTCGGAGAAGAGACGCTGGGGAAGCTGGGATGGGGAGCCACCGGCCCGCTCGCTGTGCTAGGAACGGGTGCCGCGATCCGCGGTGACATCGAAGACAACATGAACCCGACCAAGGCCATCGTGTCGGAAGTCGCCGGCACCGCCGTCACACTCGCAGTGACCGCCGCATTTGCATCAGCGACTGGCGGACTTGGCTTGATCGGCGGGCCGATACTCGCGGGTGCCCTCGGCTCGATTACCACATCCGTGATCCAGCATTTCTGGTGATGAGCGCGCCAACAAATGAAGGAGTCTGCAATGACCTCACTACCATCGGAGGGGCAGCTTGCCGAGTTCGAACATCGTGTGCATCGCCGACGGATCGGGATGATGTCTGTCGCCGCATTGGCCGGCGTCGTCAGCGTCGTCGGGCTGGTAACCGGTCTCGCTTCGTCCGAAGTCGGTCTGTCGCTACTGGGCTGCCTGTGCGTGGTGGGAACCGGATACCTCGTAGCGCTGTCGATGACAGCTCTGCCCGGCCCCGATCTCGACAACGTCACTGCCGATTGGCACTTGGTTCTCGTTGAGAACGTGTGGTCACGTCGGACCCTCAGCCTGATGCTGCACGTCGGGATGGCGACATGCGCTCTCATCGGCTACACGCAACTACGCGGGGATCGCGGCGGCCTCGCACCATCGCGTTTCCATCCCGTGATCTGGATCGTTGTGGCGGTGATCTTCCTCGTGGCCGCAATCGCGTCCGACCTCGGATACGGGCGGGTCCCGACCGTGGTAATCGATCACGACGGCGTCACCGCGATCAGCCCCAGGAAGCGCCGGAGCCTTACCTGGGACCAGGTGCGTTCGATAGTTCTCGAACCCTCGCAGATGAACGTCGTCTTCACCGGCGACGAGCAGCGCCTAACAGTCAAGGTGAACCTGTATCGAGTGAGCGGCAGCTATCTGATTGACGCCGTAGCCGAGCTCACCGGCTACGACCCCGGCACCCAGGACGAGTCGCACCGATAGCGCCAGCTACCGGGAACCCACAGCGGGTACAGAATCAAACGAGCGTGCGTCTCACCCCCTCCCATGTCACCCCTGCGTGCCACACTGCCCGCATGCGTCTCCTCCCCGTCCTCGCCGCCGTCCTGGTCACGGCCCTGTCGGCCTGCACGGGACTGGCCACCGGCCCGGCGTCCCCGCCGGCTGAGGCGAGCGCTGGGGCTGGGGTGAGCGCCGCGGCGCCGAGGTGGGTGAGCGTCACCGACGCGGATCTCGGAGTCGATGGGGTCGACCTCCCGCAACACGGGCTTACCGCGGCCACCGGAGTAGGCATGGGTGAACCACCCCGGGTTTCCCGGAGGATCTCTCAGGAGGCTCCGTGGGATCGCGCCCCTTCCAATGCCCCGCCGGAGACGCGTCGAGGAACCGGGGCGGTGCGTCGGTAGTCCGCACCACGACGTAGACCCCCGGTCCACGCGGCACGTCGGCGTCGAGCAGCTCTGCGAACGTCACCCAGCCCGAGAACCGGGCGAGGTCGATCTCAGGCGGCAAGTCGCCGCTGATCGTGTGGCCGCTCATCCGAACAGCGATACGCCAGCGCCGCGCGGTTCGCCGGCCGCCCTGTCGTCGGAGTACGCGCTCAAGGTCATGGACGGATCGTGGCCGTGCCACGCGACAACGGTGTGCATGGGGGTGCGGCGATGGGGCATGAGCGTGTCATCGAGGTCTTCCGCATCCCGCGCAGCTTATAGTCCTGCGCCGGACCGCCCGCGCGCGGCATTGCAGCGAATCCAGCGACCGACAAGCGCGCCGTGGTCAGACCGTCCCGTCTTCGGCCGAGAAGTAGCCGACGGTCGACACGACCGATTGCGACCGCCCCGCGCGTTTCGCGCTGTACATCGCGACATCGGCGTCGAGCTGCAACTCCTCGAACGACGCCGTCCCCCACGGCGCCCCGGCGACCCCGACACTCGAGGTGACCAGCGGATCGTCGGCCCGCAGCAGCCGCAGGACGCACCGGTCGGCCATCGCGCGCATGGCGGCTTCGTCCTGCACGGAGGCGATGACCACGAACTCGTCACCGCCTGTCCGCGCGACGGCACCGTCGTCCTCGACGGCATCGAGGAGGCGCCGCGCCGCCGCCGCTAGGATCTTGTCGCCGAACTCGTGGCCGCGGGCATCGTTGAGCTCTTTGAACCCGTCGAGGTCGATCACCGCCACCATCACCCAGCCGGTCTGTCCGACGCCGGCGGACAGCGACTCGGCGAAGCTCGTCAGTCCACGTCGATTGAGCAGGCCGGTGAGCGGATCGCGATACGACGTCACCGTGATCCGGCGCGCCGCGACGCGACCGCCCTCGACCACCGCCTGGACCACCGCGGGCATGGCGACGTCCGTCGTCAGCGCCGGCGCGAGGTAGATGTACAGCACGAGGAGCGACCGGTGGTCGCCGAGCACCGCCCACACGGCCAGCGCGGCGATCAGCGCGACGCAGAAGGCGCAATGCGCCAACAGGATCCGCCAGCCGAGTAGAAATCCTGCGAAGAGCCCGATCATGCTCAAGTGGATCGTCGCGCAGATCCGCGCCTCGGGCTGCGACAGCACCGCACCGTCGATCGCGATCCCGATATCGGCCCAGACCACGAACGCGATGGCCCACCGCCTGCTCGGCCACGGTCGAGTAGCCCACAGCGCAGCCACCACGACGCTGCTGAGGATGAAGGACACATGAATCGTGCGCAAGACGGGTCCTCTCGGCCCGTACGGGTGGAACTCCATCACGGCTCCCAAGGCGGCCGTCGCCAGGCACATCGTGCAGAGCGCCCAACGCAGGAGGCCGAGCGGCCAACCGATCCAGTCCAGGGCCTCGGTCGCGAACCGGTACTCCCGCACGCCCGCCTCGCGCCAGCGCCGTCTGCTGAACAGGAGGCGCCCGGCCGTCCTCACGGAGAGGCGAGCGTACGCGCCGCGACCGGTATCTCGACGCCCCGACATGTCAGGATGATATGCCGCATCGGCGGTCCACACTGTTGCATCCTCGCGCCGGTCCTGGGCCCTACAGGCCGAGCGGACCTGCCGAGACGTGGGGACGGGTTCCCGGCGCCGGTGCATCGGCGACCGGCGATACGCGGCGTCTACCGGGTCACACCCGCGTGTGCCGTCTCGGCGCGTCGCGCCTGCACCTCGTACAATTTCCGTAACGCGCGCCCGACCCGGGCGGATATGCCCCATGTCCGCATGTCCCCTGGGAAGCAGACGCAGGTAGGAATCCTAGGTACAGGGTGGGGTTGAAGAAGATGATCCAGGGCCGTCTCATGTCTCGCCGTCTCGCAGCGCTCGTCGCGATCGTCGCCACCGGCGCATCGCTCGGCGCATGCACGATCGGCAGCAAGGATGCACTACCGCTGCCGGCAGCGGGCGCGGCGATCACCGACTCGACACCCTTCACCGACCTGCTGCGCCCGCAGGTCACCTCGTCCGTGCACAACGGCTCGACCAGCGTCCAGCCCGGCGTACCGATCCAGGTGTCGGTGACCGGCGGCGCCCTCACGACCGTGACCCTGAAGAACGCAGACGGCGAGACCGTTGCCGGCCGCGCGTCCGCCGACGGCCGCAGCTGGCAGTCCACCGAGCCGCTCGGCTACACCAAGCAGTACACGCTGCACGTGGAGGCCGACGGCATCGGCGGCGTCAACATCGCGAACCAGCGCTTCACGACCGAGTCGCCTACCGACCTGACCCAGGCCTACTTCACGACCCCGAACAACACCGTGGTGGGCGTCGGACAGACCGTCGGCATCCAGTTCGACGAGCCCATCCCCGATCGGCTGGCAGCCCAGAAGGCGATCACCGTCACCACCAACCCGCAGGTCGACGGCGCGTTCTACTGGATCAGCCCGACCGAGGTGCGGTGGCGGCCGGAGAACTACTTCACGCCCGGCACCAAGGTCGACGTCTCCGTGAACACGTACGGCGTGGACCTGGGCGGCGGTCTCATGGGGCAGCAGAACGTCACCGACCACTTCACCATCGGTGACGAGCTGATCGCCAAGGTCAGCGACAAGGACAAGATCATCCGCGTCTACCGGTCCGGCAAACTGATCAAGACGATGCCGACGTCGATGGGTGAGCCGGCAAACCCGACACCCTCCGGGATCTACATGCTGGGCGACCACGATCCGTCGATCATCATGGACTCGTCGACGTTCGGGGTCCCGGCCAACTCCCCCGGGGGCTACCGCACGCTCGTGTACGACGCGACCCAGATGGCCTACAACGGGATCTACGTGCACAGTGCCCCGTGGTCCCTCGACGAGCAGGGCAACACCGACGTCAGCCACGGCTGCCTCAACGTGAGCCCGGACAACGCGCTGTGGTTCCTCAACAACACCAAGCGCGGCGACCTCGTGATCGTGTCGGACACCATCGGCCCGAAGATGGACGGCGCCGACGGCCTCGGGGACTGGAACATCCCGTGGGCCGTGTGGAAGGCCGGGAACGCCAAGCAGAGCTGACAGGTCCGGGCGACACCGACCACCGAGCGGCCCCGGGCGATCCTCCATCGCCGCGGGGCCGCTCGCGTCAGTCGTGCTTATTGCCCAGGAACCTGCCGACGACCCCGGCGGCGTTGGCCGCCATCGCCGTCGTGGCCTTCGTCGCCGGCTCGAACACCGATACAGCGGCCTGCCCGATCGCTACCGGGCCCGCAAGCAGCTTGTCGATGTTGTCGAGAGCCGTGTTCAGACGGACCGTGGTCCTCGCGATCGCGGACAGCAGATCCTCGAACTCACCGAGATCCCGGTTGATCCGGACCAGAGTCTGATCGAAGGTGGACATCGTCGAGTCCATGTCGCGGATCGTGCCGGAGAGGTCGTTGACGATCGTGGTCGCCTGGTCGATCGTCACATCGGCGTTGAGGGCGGCACTGGCCAGCTTCTGGAAACGGGCGCGCCCGCGGCCACGCCCGCTGGCGTCGAAATCGTCGGACATGCCGCTACGGTAGTGGAATGACCGCCCCCACACGCCTGGCCCCCGGCGATCCGGCACCGTCGTTCACCCTGCCGGACGCCGACGGCAACGCCGTCTCCCTCGCGGACTACCGCGGCCGCCGCGTAGTCCTGTACTTCTACCCCGCCGCGATGACACCCGGTTGCACCAAGCAGGCATGCGACTTCCGCGACAATCTCACCGACTTCGCCGAAGCGGGCCTCGACGTCATCGGGATCTCGCCGGACAAGCCGGAGAAGCTCGCGAAGTTCCGCGACCGGGACGCGCTGACCTTCCCCCTTCTGTCTGACCCCGACAAGGAGGTCCTCACCGCGTACGGTGCGTTCGGCGAGAAGACGATGTACGGCAAGACGGTGCACGGCGTGATCCGGTCGACGTTCGTGGTGGGGCCCGATGGCAAGATCGAGGTTGCACAGTACAACGTTCGCGCGACGGGCCACGTGGCCAAGCTGCGCCGCGACCTCGAGATCTAGGAGCCACCAGTGGACCGCACCCTGTACTCGACCGAACACGACCAGTTCCGGTCGTCCGTGCGCGATTACCTCGCCCGCGACGTGCTACCGAACGCCGAGCAATACATCGAGGACAAGCTGATCGCACGCGACGTCTGGCGCGGGCTGGGTGAGCAGGGTGTGCTCGGTCTCGAGATCCCGGAGGAGTACGGCGGCGGGGAGGCCGGCGACTACCGGTTCAACGCACTCGCGCAGGAGGAACTCGCGGCCGTCTCGATGGCGTTCGCGTCGAGCGTGGGTATCGACTTCGACATCGTGACGCCGTACATCGTCGACCTCGCAAGCGAGGCGCAGAAGCAGCAGTGGCTGCCCCGGATCGCGTCGGGCGAGGCGGTCGCGGCGATCGGAATGACCGAGCCGTCCGTCGGCTCGGACCTGGCGAACCTGAAGTCGAGCGCGGTCCGGTCGGGCGACGACTGGATCCTCAACGGGTCGAAGACGTTCATCACCAACGGCTACACCTGCGACGTCGCCGTGATCGCCGCACGCACCAACCCGGAGCAGCGTTCGAAGGGCATCAGCCTGTTCGTGGTCGACGCCTCGCTCCCCGGATTCGAGCGCGGGCGCAAGCTGGACAAGGTCGGCCAGCCGGAGGCCGACACCGCCGAGCTGTTCTTCGACGACGTCCGGCTGCCCGCGGACTCCCTGCTCGGCGAGGTGGACCGCGGGTTCATCGCCATGATGGAGAAGCTTCCCCAGGAACGACTGGGCTCGGCGGTGACCAACGTCGCCCATGCCAAGCAGATCCTCGGCGAGACGATCGAGTACGCGCGGGAGCGGAAGGCCTTCGGCCAGTCGATCGGCTCATTCCAGAACACCAAGTTCGTGCTCGCCGACCTCGTCACCCGGATCGAGGTGACGCAGGCGTACATCGACCAGGCCGTCGCCGCACACGCCGATGGGAAGCTCACGGCGGTGGACGCCGCCAAAGCCAAGTACTTCTCGGCCGAGGTGCAGAACGCCGTGCTGGACAGCTGTGTGCAGGTGTTCGGCGGCTACGGCTACATGCGCGAGTACCGCGTCGCCCGAGCATGGATGGACGCCCGCGTCACCCGGATCTGGGCCGGCACCAACGAGATCATGAAGGAGATCATCGGGCGCAGCCTGGATCTGTGAGGCGCTGCGGGGCGCGGATTCCGGGCTCGGCGGTACCGGAGTCGAGGGTGCCGGAGTCGAGGGTGCCGGCACCGTCGAGTCGCGCGCCGGGTCACGGCGCTTCGATCACCGCCACCGCGCCGGCGACGTCACCGTCGTGGGTGAGCGAGAGGTGGATCCGGACGTCCGGGCCCAGGTCCGCGGCGATGCGGCCGTACACCCGCACCCCGGGCCGGCCCCAGGCATCGGAGACCACCTCGACCTCCCGCGCCGCGACCTCCTTCTCCGCGGGCCGCCGCCCGTAGAACCCGGACGAGAATGCCTTGAACACGGCCTCCTTCGCCGCCCAGCGCGCGGCAAGCGACCGCGGGTCGCCGCCGGCGTCGCGGCGCTCCCCCGGGCTGAACGACGACAACATCGTCGTGCCGGGCTGTTTGAGCTGCGCCTCGAACTCGCTGACGCTGACCAGATCGATCCCCACTCCGGTGACAGCCATGCGGGCAGCGTAACGGCCTGACGGGCGGGGCAGACGGTGCCGCGCCCTTGCCCGGCGGTGGAAACGCTCCCGAAAAGCGCACCCGCGGCGGTTCGTTCGGCCGCGGGAGCACTTTTATGCCGCGGGAGCGCATGGCTGCCGCGGGAGCGCGGTTCCACCGCGCGGGCGCTGGGCCCACCCGCTGCGAATCACTGTGGCACGAGCAGTCCGCGCGGGCCGAGCGCATCGCGCAGCCTCGTGCGCAATCGGTCCGGCTCGTCGAGCGCCTTCCATCCCCAGTGCGTCGGCCAGATGCCGCGGTCGCGGGATCTCCGGCCACCGAGCCGACACACGTGCACCCGGCGGCCGCCGCGCTTGTTGCCCATCCGTTCTGCCGCGGCGCGCACCTTCAGCCGGTAGCGGTCCCCATCGTTGCCCGGCGGCGCCGCGACATCCGCCCCCGACCAGACGCGTGTGAGCGAGCCGCGGTCGACTTCTGCGGCGATCAGCTTCGGGGTGCGACCGCGCGCAAGCATGTCGGCGCGATGCAGGATCGGTTGGTCAACGATGTCGGTCATATCAGCCCCCGCGGTGTGATCCGGCGGCCTCCCCCCAGCCGAAAAGACAGACGCGCGAGCACCTTTCGGGAGCGCGAGCGCGCGGGACCCTCCTGATGCCCGACGGGGCGGCACCTCGCCGTTGAGGTACCGCCCCGTCCAGCAAGAAAGGGCTACTGGCAGCCGCCCGCGATGTAGACACCGTCGGCGCCCAGGCGGGCGTCGTCGTCGAGCAGCACGGCCGCCTCGATTCCGTCGGTGGACTCGGCGTCGCCGAACCGGCGGCCCGGGGCCTGCTTGCGGTACAGGCCGGCCTGGCCCGTCATCGCCGACAGCAGCGCGCGGCGCCCGTCGACCTCCCGTTCCCGGGCGGCCGCGAGGTACGCGGCCCGTGCGTCGGCGTCGAGCGACGCGAGGAACGCGTCCCGGTGTACCACCGCGATCAGGCCGGACACGTGGCCGAACCCGAGGCTGGTGAGCAGACCTGCCTTGGGCCGGAAGCCGTTCGAGAACCGGAAGGTATCGCGCAGCCACACCAGATGCGGGTACTTCTGCATCGCGTCGTCCACGCAGTCGAGGCTGCGGTTGGGCGGCACGACCTCGGCGCTGAGCATCTGGCACATGCCGATCAGCTGGAACGCCGCGGCGCCGCCCTTGGCGTGGCCCGTCAGCGACTTCTGCGACACCACGAACAGCGGTGCGCCGGCGCTGCGGCCGATCGAGTCGGCGATGCGCTCGTGCAGCTGCGCCTCGTTGGGGTCGTTGGCGTTGGTCGACGTGTCGTGCTTGCTCACGATCGCCACGTCGTCGGCGCCCACGCCCAGCTTGCGCAGGCTCGTGGCCATCGGCGACTCGGCGCCGCCGGCCGCTACCGACAGCGCACCCATGCCGGGCGCCGGGATCGACGTATGCATGCCGTCGCCGAAGCTCTGCGCCCACGCCACGACGCCCAGAACCGGCAGGCCCATCTTCGCCGCGATGTCGCCGCGCGCGAGCAGGATCGTCCCGCCGCCGTTGGACTCGACGAAGCCGCCGCGGCGACGGTCGTTGGCCCGCGAGAAGCGCCGCGGGTCGATGCCCTTCGCCAGCATCTTGTCGGTGTCGGCGGTGGCCTGCATCATGCCGAAGCCCGTGATGCCCTCGATCGACAGATCGTCGAAGCCGCCGGTCACGGCGAACAGGGCCTTGCCGACGCGGATCTTGTCGACCCCCTCCTCGACCGACACCGCCGCGGTGGCACATGCGGCCACCGGGTGGATCATGGCGCCGTAGCTGCCGACGTAGCTCTGCACCACGTGCGCGGCCACGACGTTCGGGAGGGCCTCCTGCAGGATGTCGTTCTGGTTCGGCTCGCCGATCAGGGTGTTGACGAACAGCTTCCGCATCGAGCCCATGCCGCCCATGCCGGTGCCCTGGGTGTTGGCGACGTGCGCCGGATGCACCCATGCCATCAGCTCGGCCGGCTCGAAGCCCGCGCCGATGAAGGCGTCGACGGTGGCGACCAGGTTCCACAGCGCCAGCCGGTCCACCGACTCCGTCATCTCCGGGGTGATGCCCCAGCGAGCCGGGTCGAAGCCGTCCGGGATCTGGCCGCCGACGGTGCGCAGCAGCTTCATCCGACGCGGAACGCGGATCTCGGTGCCCGCCATGCGGGTCACCTGCCACTCGCCGCTCTCCATCGGAGCGATCGCCGTCTTCTCCGGGTCGGCCGAGGCGAAGGCGCGGGCCTCGTCCTCGCTGCCGACGACGAACGTCATGTCGTCGGACAGGAACACCGACTCGAGCAGCGGCGCGCTGCCGTCCAGCAGGTCACCGTCGTCGCTGAACCGCCGGATGCCGCACCGCTCGACCACGGTGTCGTGGTACTTGTCGGCCAGCTCGGCTTCGGGCACGAGGTCGCCGGTCTCGGCGTCGTACCAGCCGGGCTCCGGGTCGTTCTCCCAGGTGACCAGGCCGGTGACCCACGCGAGCTCGGCGACGCCGGCCGCGGACAGCCGCTCGTCGACCTCCATCTCGAAGCGGGTGCGGGCGCTGCCGTACGGGCCGACCTCGCCGGCGCCGACGATCACGACCATGTCCTCGGGGCGGGCGTCGATGTCGTCCCAGACGGGCTCGGTGAGCGTGGCCACCGGCGCGGGCGGCAGGGCGTCGATCGTCGCGGCGTCCTCGTCGGCGGCTGCCTCCTGCCGCCGGGCCTCCATGGCCTGCTCGGCGAGCGCGGCCATGTCCAGCTTGGCGTTGCCCAGCCCGCCGGTGAGGTCGGCGAACAGGGGCGCGTCCGCAGCCCGCCCACGTGCCTCCGGGGAGGCCATCCCGAGCAGCTGCTCGGCCATCTCGAAGGTCGACCAGGTGCGCACGCCGGCCGCCTCGACGGCCTCGACCAGCGGATCGTTGCCGCCCATCAGGCCGGTGCCGCGCACCCACCCGATGATGGCGTGGGCCAGGGTGACCCGCTCCGACCAGGACTTCTCGGCACTCCACTTGGCGATGATCGCGTCCAGCGCGGCCTTGGCCTCGCCGTAGGCGCCGTCGCCGCCGAACATGCCCCGGTTGGGCGAGCCCGGAAGCACCACGTGCAGGCGCGACGCGATGTCCGTGTCCTTGCCGATCTGAGACAGGCCGGCGATCAGCCGCTCGACCGTCCACAGCAGGATCTTCATCTCCAGCTCGGCCCGCGGCCCGGCGTCGGCGAGGTCGCCGGACACTCGCGGCGCGGCGAACGGGAACAGCATCGTGGGCTGCAGCGCCTCCTTGTGGACCACCGTCTTGGGGCCGACGGTGTCGGACTGCTGCGTGCCGATCCACCCGACCAGCGCGTCGACATCGCCGTAGCTGCACATGTTCGCGGGCACGACCCACAGCGAGGCGTCGGTACGTGCGCTGGTGCGATACAGCGTCTTGAAGAAGTTCAGCCGCTTCTGGTCCAGCCGGCTGGTGGTCGCGACGACGGTGGCGCCACCGGCCAGCAGCCCGCCCGCCACGGCGGCGGCGATGGACCCCTCGGAGGCACCGGTCACCACGGCGACCTCGCCGCGGTACACGCCGGGCTGCGGGGTGGACTCGGCGAGACCCGCCAGGTAGGCGTAGGCCTCGGCGTGCTCGGGACGTCCGGCGTCGCGCGCCTTCCGCTCCCACCAGCGCGCCTGGTCGACCAGCACGGGGCTGGCACCGTGGGCCACGGCCAGCAGGTGCTTGCTGGTGGTCGCGAAGCTCGCGCCGTCCATGTTCCAGATCCGCAGCAGGTCCTCGCGAGCGCTGGCCCAGCGGTCGTCCAGCAGCACTGCCTTGTCGGCGTCGAACGCCGGCGCGACCGCGGCGGCCCAGTTCTCGCCGAGCTCGGTGGTCATCAGCGTGGCGAGCTCGGCGGCGGAGTCGTCGACCTCCGGCAGCCCGGTCTGCTTCTCCGCGAGCCCGAGCCTGGCCAGCAGGGTCTTTGCGGACGCCGCGAGGGCACCGTCGGGACCGGTGATGGCGCTGGTGAACTCGGCGAGCGCAGCGGCGTCGACGGAGGCGCCGCCGCCCGCGCCGCCCGCGGAGGGCTTACCGACGGGGACGCTGTGCGCCGCACCGACCTCGAGTACGGCCCGGTCGATCAGGGCGTCCAGCGCAGCCGCGTTGGACACGGGGCCCTCCAGCAGCGAGCCCAGGTCGCCACCGCGCACCGACGCGCCGTCGCGGGTGCCCGCCGCGAGGGCGAGCGTCACGTGCCGCGCCCAGCCGGGGCCGAGCTCCCACGTCTTGGTGACGTACTCGTCGATGTAGGCGGGCCGCTTGCCGGTGCTGCCGAGGACCTTGCGCAGCTGCGTGCCGACGGTCTCGGTGAGCACCGGACCGAGCGGCTTGTAGGTGCGGGCCAGCTTGGCGACGGTCACGCCGAGCGTCGGCAGGTCCGCCTCGGCGGCACCGTCGATCGCGCCCAGCCCCAGCTCGGAGCCGAGGTCGAGCAGCAGTTGGTTGCGCCGCGACGAGACGCCGTCACAGAGGGTCTCGATGGTGTCGGTCTTCTCGAGCTGGTCCGGACGCATCTTGGTCCAGATCGCGATCATCGCGCGCGTCGCGTCGGACGCGTCGAACGACAGGTCCGCGGGGCGCGGGCCACCCGCCGGCGCGGCAGGCGCCGACGACGGTGACGGTGCGGGCGCGGT
>NZ_BAABFR010000017.1:0-65854 GCF_039541155.1 Tsukamurella soli | reverse complement strand
CGCACCGCGCTGCGGGGCGCGGACCTGCCCGCCACCGTCGGGCCACTGCCGCGGACGGTGTCGGTGCCGCCACCGTGCGTGTTGCGGCGGTTGCGCGCCGCCTCCTCGCGGACGCGCCGCAGCACCTGCGGCACCTCCTCCCAGCCGATCCACCCGGCCAGCTGGCGGGCGTACTCGTCCCGGAGGGCGACGTCCTTGATCCGGGCGACCACCGGCACCGTCCGGCGCAGGGCGTGCACCCGGCCCTCGGCGATGTCGAGGTCGAACTCGCCGAGCAGCGCCTTGATCGCGAACTCGAACATGGGGATACGCCGGGCGATCAGGTCGCGGACGGCCGCGTCGCCGCGCTGCTGGCGCAGCTCGCAGGGGTCCATCTCGTCCGGCGCGATCGCGACGAACGTCTGCCCGGCGATCTTCTGGTCGCCGTCGAACGCCTTGAGCGCCGCCGCCTTGCCCGCCTCGTCACCGTCGAAGGTGTAGATCACCTCACCGCGGAAGTAGCTGTCGTCCAACATCAGCCGGCGCACCAGCGAGAGGTGCTCCTCGCCGAACGCCGTGCCGCAGGACGCGACGGCGGTCTGCACCCCGGCGGCGTGCATCGCCATCACGTCGGTGTAGCCCTCGACCACCACCACCTGGTGCCCGCGGGCGATGTGCTTCTTGGCCTGGTCCACCCCGAACAGCACCTGCGATTTCTTGTACAGGCTGGTCTCGGGCGTGTTCATGTACTTGCCCAGGTTGTCGTCGTCGTACAGCTTGCGCGCGCCGAACCCGATCACGTCGCCGCCCAGGTTGCGGATCGGCCACAGCAGGCGGCGGTGGAAGCGGTCGATCGGCCCGCGCTGACCCATCCGCGACAGCCCGGCCGCCTCCAGCTCGGCGAACTCGAACCCCTGCCGCAGCAGGGTCTTGGTCATCGTGTCCCAGCCGGCGGGCGCGTAGCCGCAGCCGTACAGTTCGGCGGCGGCCGCGTCGAAGTCGCGCTCGGTGAGGTAGGCGCGGGCCGCCTCCGCCTCGGGGGTCCGCAGTTGCTCGGCGTAGAACCGCTGCGCCGCGGCGTTCGCCGCCGTGAGACGCATGCGGGTGCCGCGGTCGCGCTGGACGCTGGTGCCGCCGCCCTCGAAGTTGATGCTGTATCCGACGCGGTCGGCGAGCTGCTGCACGGCCTCTACGAACGGCACGTGCTCGATCTTCTGGATGAAGGCGATCACGTCGCCGCCCTCGCCGCAGCCGAAGCAGTGGAAGTGCCCGTGGTTGGGGCGGACGTGGAAACTGGGGGTGTTCTCGTCGTGGAAGGGGCACAGCCCCTTCATCGATCCGGTGCCCGCACGTTTGAGTGCGACGTACTCGCCGACGACGTCCTCGATGCGTGCACGCTCGCGGATCTCCGCGATGTCACGCTCCGGGATTCTGCCGACCACGGGTTCGAGTCTAGAGCTTGTGCGCCGCGCGCTCGGGCAGGCCCGCGTCGATGCGGGCGTCGAGCCGTTCCAGCCGTGTCTCCGTCATGGATGCGATCTGGTCGACGATCACGCGTAGGCGGGCTGCGTCGTCCTCGGCGGCGATCCACTGGGGGGCGAACAGCGCGTCCAGGCCCGACGGTGGCTGCTCGCCCAGCCAGTCGGCGACACGGCGGATCCGCTCGCGCTGCCGATCCTGCTGCTCACGGTGCGCATCGGAGGTGTAGATGTACTGCAGAGCAACGGTTTTGAGGAGGATGACCTCGGCACGGATGTCGGCCGGCACCGTCAGGTCCGCCTCGTAGCGACATACCGGCCGCTCCCCCACCACCGCGCGGGTCCCGTCTGTGGCGGCCGACGCGAACCGTCCGACCAGCTCGCTCGTCATGCGCTTGAGCGCGACCGACGAGGCCAGCGAACCGTCGTAGCCCGCGGTGGCGGCCACCACATCCATCGCCGCGATGCGATCGGCGGCGGCACGCAGGTCCGCCGCGTCGATGCCGCGGAACTCCCGCGCCCCGAAGTCCGCGAGATCGGCGGTCTCGGTCGGCGACGATAGCAGCCGCAGGTCGATACGGCCCCCGATCAGGCCGTCCTCGACGTCGTGTACCGAGTACGCCACGTCGTCGGACCAGTCCATGATCTGCGCCTCGAGACACTGCGTGAAGCCGTGCGGGCCGTCCTCTCCGCCGCGCAGCCAGTCGAGGACCTCGGCATCGTCGTCGTACACCCCGAACTTGCCGCCCGGCGCGCGGCGCAGCCAGGGGTACTTGGTGGCCGCGTCGAGCGCGGCGCGGGTGAGATTGAGCCCGACCGACCGCCCGTCCGGCGCAAGCACCTTGGGCTCGAGCCTCGTGAGGATCCGCAGGTTCTGCGCATTCCCCTCGAAACCGCCTACATCCGTGGCGATCTCGTCGAGCGCACGCTCACCGTTGTGTCCGTAGGGCGGGTGGCCGATGTCGTGCGCCAGCCCCGCGAGGTCGACGAGGTCGGGGTCTGCGCCGAGGCCGATCGCGATCCCACGGCCGATCTGGCTGACCTCGAGGGAGTGGGTGAGCCGGGTTCGGGGGGTGTCACCCTCACGCGGACCCACGACCTGCGTCTTGTCGGCGAGCCGGCGCAACGCGGCGCAGTGCAGTACCCGGGCGCGGTCGCGCGCGAAGGCGGAGCTGTGCCCCTCCCACCGCGGTGCCAGCCAGCGCGGGTCGTCGAACAGGCCCCATTCACGCTCGCCCACCAGGGCGGCCGTCTTGGGCTGCTCCACGACCCGGCGCTCGACGTCGGCCGGGCTGTACTCCGCGACGAAGTCCGGCAACCCGCTACTCCGTGACCCAGCCGCGACCGTAGGCGAAATCGGCGAAGCGCTGGCGGATCTCGATGATCTGGCCCGCAGTCAGGGTGTCCGAGGAGTCGAGCAGCAACTCGGTGACCTCGTCGAGGAATCCCTGCATACCGAGCGCGCCGGACTCGCGACGGGGACGGCTCTCGGGCTTGCCCTTGTGATCGCGTTCGCGGCGGTCGCCGCGATCGTGCCGGTCGCCGTGGTCCCGGCGCTCGGGACGGTCGGAGCGGCGGGGCGCGTCGCCCCCACCCACGACGGCGACGTTGATCGCCTTCTTGCCCTTCTCCGCGTCGATCACGTCGAAGGTCACGGCGACGTCGGGACGCAGCAGTTCCTCATCGAAGTCGATGTCGTTGACGTGCAGGAACACATCGTCCCCGCCGCCCTCCGGATTGAGGAAACCGAAGCCGCGTTGAGAATCGAAGTAGACCACTTTACCGTTCGCCATACCCGCGATTATCCCACGCGCAGTGCTCCTTCATGGCACTCCCCCGCCGGATCCTCGGCGCCCTGGCGCCATCCCTCGCGACACTTACGATTCTCGCCGTTTCCGCCTGCGGCGGAAGCAATTCCAGTAGCTCCGGCATCGCGGCGGTGACGACCGGGGACACCGTCGCCGCCGGTGGCCGTCGGGTCCGCCACCGCCCGCAAGTCGGGTGACGAGTACCCGATCACCGGCACGGGCCGGAGCCCCAGCGGCAGCAAGTCGTTCAAGGTGGAGATCACGTGTAAGTGACGGCGTCTGCGGCTCCGGTACGTTGCGAGGAATGAAGACCACCCGCATCGCCGCCACCGCGCTGGCAGCCACCGTCCTCGCGGGCGTGACCGCCGCGTGCACCACCCCGAACACCGACTCGTCGACGGTGGTCGAGGTGGACGGCAAGAAGCTCGACGGCGCCGAGTTCCAGAATGCCGGCTGCGCCCGCGCCGGGAACACGCTGACCATCGGCTCGGGCAGCGTGCAGGAGCTCAAGGGGGTGGCCGCGACCATCGAGGACGGCAATCCGCCCACGGTGACCGCGCTAGGCATCATGGTCGACGGCAGCCCACTGACGGTCACCAACGCGCTCGGCGTGAAGCTGGGGTCGGCCACGGTGACCAGGGCCGGCAACCGCTACACCATCAGCGGCACCGGCCAGGGCATCACCGGCAGCAAGTCGTTCCGCATCGAGATCACCTGCGGCTGAACCGTTCCCGAGCAACGGATCCGCGAATGAGGAGAGCCTCGCCGGTCGCCCGGCGAGGCTCTCCTCATTCGCTGTGCGCCCGGCTCAGCAGCCGGCGAGGCGCGCGGCGAGGTACTCGTGAACCTTCGCCAGCGACACACGCTCCTGCGACATCGTGTCGCGCTCACGCACGGTGACAGCGTCGTCCTCGAGCGTGTCGAAGTCGACGGTGATGCAGAACGGCGTGCCGATCTCGTCCTGCCGACGGTAGCGCTTGCCGATCCCCTGGGCGTCATCGAACTCGACGTTCCAGAACTGCCGCAGCTGCGCCGCGAGCTCGCGTGCCTTCGGCGACAGCTTCTCGTCGCGGGACAGCGGCAACACCGCCGCCTTGACCGGCGCGAGGCGGCGATCGAGCTTGAGCACGACGCGCGTGTCGCTGCCGCCGCCCGCCTTCGGGACCTGCTCCTCGGTGTACGCGTCGACGAGGAACGCCATCAGCGAGCGGGTGAGGCCGGCCGCGGGCTCGATCACGTACGGCGTGTACCGCTCGCCGCTCTGCTGGTCGAAGTACTCGAGCGACTCGCCGGAGTGCTTCGTGTGGGTGCCGAGGTCGAAGTCGGTGCGATTGGCGACGCCCTCGAGCTCGCCGAACTCGCTGCCCGTGAACTCGAAGCGGTACTCGATGTCGACGGTGCGCTTGCTGTAGTGGCTCAGCTTCTCGGCCGGGTGCTCGAACAGCCGCAGGTTCTCGGGGTCGATGCCGAGGTCGACGTACCACTGGAACCGGGTGTCGATCCAGTACTGGTGCCACGTCTCGTCGTCGCCCGGCTTGACGAAGAACTCCATCTCCATCTGCTCGAACTCACGGGTCCGGAAGATGAAGTTGCCGGGCGTGATCTCGTTGCGGAAACTCTTACCGATCTGACCGATTCCGAACGGCGGCTTCTTACGGGCCGTGGTCATCACGTTCTTGAAGTTGACGAAGATGCCCTGCGCGGTCTCGGGGCGCAGGTAGTGCAGGCCTTCCTCGGACTCGATGGGGCCCAGGTAGGTCTTGAGCATCATGTTGAAGTCGCGGGGCTCGGTCCACCGACCCTTGGTGCCGCAGTCGGGGCAGACGATCTCCGCCATCGGCACGTCGTCGGGGTCGATGACCTCACCCTTCGCGGCCCGCTTCTCGGCGAACGCCTCCTGCAGGTGGTCCTGACGGTGGCGCTTGTGGCAGTTGAGACACTCGACCAGCGGGTCGTTGAACACCGCCACGTGGCCCGACGCGACCCACACCGCGCGCGGGAGGATGACCGCGCTGTCGAGACCGACGACGTCGTCGCGGCTGGTGACCATGCTCCGCCACCACTGGCGCTTGATGTTCTCCTTGAGCTCCACACCGAGTGGGCCATAGTCCCACGCGGAGCGCGTCCCGCCGTAGATCTCGCCGCTCGGGTAGACGAGCCCCCTGCGCTTGCACAGGTTGGCGACGGTCTCCACTTTTGTTGCTTTGGCCACGGCGAGGTTCTTCTTCTCTTCGGTCGGGGGCGGGTTGGACGATCAGCCAGACTCTACCGGGCGTCGCACCCCACCCCGGAAGCGACTTGACATAGCCATCGGCGCATATGAAAATCGTTTTTGATAACGGAGGTGTCCTATTTCCACCGAACTCGTCACCGACCATCTCGACACCGTCGGGGCCTGCCCCGTCGATGCCGCATGCCCGGGCCCGGCGCAGCCCGCGGCCCGCTCGATCCCCGACCCGACCACCGATGAGCTGACCGCCGCCGGCGACCTGCTGCGTGCGCTCGCCGCGCCCGTGCGGATCTCGATCGTGCTGGCGCTCCTGCGTTCCGAGCAGTGCGTGCACCAGTTGGTCACCGCCCTGGGCGTGACCCAGCCGCTGGTGTCGCAGCACCTTCGGGTGCTCAAGACCGCGGGCGTGGTCACCGGCCAGCGCAACGGCCGGGAGATCACCTACCGCCTCGTCGACGACCACCTCGCCCACATCGTGCTCGATGCCGTCGCCCACGCGAGCGAGCAGGCATGAGCGCGACCGAGGAGAACGGCGAACCGCGCGCCAAGTCGACGGGCGTGCGGGCGACCCGGCAGCGGGGCCTGATCGAGCACACGCTGGAATCCGTATCGGAGTTCAAGTCCGCGCAGGAGCTACACGAGACCCTGCGCGCCGCAGGCGAATCCATCGGTCTGACCACCGTGTACCGCAACCTGCAGGCGATGGCCGACGCCGGCACCGTCGACACCCTGCGGACCGACACCGGTGAAGCCCTGTTCCGCCGCTGCTCCGCCGCGCATCACCACCATCTGGTGTGCCGGGACTGCGGCCTCACGGTGGAGGTCGCCGACCACGAGGTGGAGACATGGTCTGCGAAGACCGCTGCGGCGCACGGCTTCACGGATGTGACCCACACGCTGGAGATCTTCGGCCGGTGCGCGGGCTGCACCGCCGCGACCTGAGCGGACAGTCGCCTCTAGTCATGCCTGCGGACCGAAACCGACGCATATACGGCGCACGGGGCCCGATCCGAGGGGGGTGCGCCGCTGAGCCGTAGATCTCAGAGTGCATCTTCGGGGCCGACCTGCGACGGCGACCCCTCGACCACTTGTCGGTGGTGACGGCTACCGTGCCCGCCATGAAGACCTCGGCCTGTGAGAGATGCGGCGCGACGACCCGCCGCGCTCTCGCCTATGGAATGCCCACTCGCGACCAACTCGAACACGGCACCGGCGACGCGAGGGTCCGGCTCGGCGGGTGTGTGATCCACGACGATTCGTGGGGCTCGATGTGCCTCTCGTGCGGTTACCGAGCACATGCCCATGCCCGCACCGGATGGACCGAGCGCGCCACCCCTACACTGGGTGCCGCAGTCACCGCATACTCGGAACACGTTCGCGCCCAGCTCGATTGCGCCACAGAGTCGATCGTCTCCTATCTCGGACTCTGGCTGCTGCTCGCGGTCGCCGCCCCCGCCGACCGGACCGGCGAGATCGCCGACGTCCTGGGTATCGCCCCCGACACCGCCGCGGAGACCGCACGCCGCCTGCTCGACGCGCCGCACCCCGCCGTGGCCGCGGCGCTGGGCGCCTGGGCCCGCGATCCCGCCCGGTCTCGCGCCGGACTGTCCGTGTCGCCGCTCCCCGACCAGGAGACCCTCGACGACTGGACGCGCGAGCACACCCGCGGGCTCATCCGAGGCTTCCCCACCGCCGTGACGCCCGACGTCCTGGCCGTCATCGCCTCCGCCGTGATCGCGAAGCCACGATGGGTGGACGAGCTCGCCGTCGATGCCGACGGCATGCTCGAGCTCACAGACGGCCTGCAGGCCATCGTGAACACCACCGCTGCCGGGACCGTGGCGGTGGCGAAGCCCTTCAGCGCTGACGGCGTGGACGTGCTGAGCGTGATCGCCGGGCCCGATATCACCCCGGACCACGTGTGGCGGGCGGTGGACGAGGTGGTCGCCGGCCTCGACTCGGGTCGCCTGTGGCCCGGCGATCAGCGCGCCCCGGGGTCGGGCACCGCGGGGTGGGGCACAGACGGACACGCGTGGACCGTGACCTCCGGATACGAACGGGTCGAGCGGGACACTCCGGATACTCTGTGGGTCTCCCGCCTCCCTCGCTGGCGGGCCGAGTCGGGGCGCGACCTCGCTTCGGCGCCAGGGGTCGCCGCGGCGGCGCGCGCGCTCGTCCCGGAGACGGATGCCCCGCGCTGTGTACAGGCCGCGGCGGCACGCTACGACGCCCGCGGGTTCGAGGCGGCCGCCGTCACGTCGCTGGCGTGCCCCACGGGCGTACCGGAGTTTCACCACCGTCGAGTCACTCGCTACGCGGTAACCTTCGACCGGCCGCACGCCGTCATCGCGGTTGCGCGCGGCGGTGTCTGGGAGGGCGTACCCCTGTTCAACGCGTGGGTGACACCTGAAGCGCCTCGCTCCGGTGCGCGGGATGCGCACTGGTAGTCGCAGCCGGCGCGGCGCTCAGATCACTCGGCCGGGATCTCCCGCAGCTGTTTGCGGATGAGCTTGCCCGTGGGGTTGCGCGGCAGCTCGTCCACGAAGATCACGTCGCGGGGGACCTTATAGCGCGCGAGGTTCGCACGCACGTGGTCGCGGACGCCCTCGACGTCGAGCGCCGAACCGGCGGTCCGGACGACCAGTGCGCGGAGACGGGCGCCGAAGTCGGCGTCGTCGACGCCGATCACCGCCACATCGAGCACCTCGGGGTGGGCCGACAGGAGGTTCTCGACCTCCTGCGGATACACGTTCTCGCCGCCCGAGACGATCATGTCGTCGTCGCGGCCGTCGATGAACAGCAGGCCCTCGGCGTCGAAGTGGCCCATGTCGCCGCTGGACATGAAGCCGTCGATGACCTCCTTGGTCCGCCCGTCGGTGTAGCCCTCGAACGCCGCGCCGGCGCGCACGAACACGCGGCCCTTCACATCGGGCTCGGTGATCCGCCGGCCCGCCTCGTCGAACAGCGCCACGTGGCTCGTGATCGGCGGGCGCCCGACGGTGCCGGGCGCGCGCCGCAACTCGTCCGGCGTCGCGATCGACGCGACTGCGACCTCGGTGGAGCCGTACAGGTTGTAGAGGAC
Source organism: Tsukamurella soli (assembly GCF_039541155.1). NCBI lineage: Bacteria > Bacillati > Actinomycetota > Actinomycetes > Mycobacteriales > Tsukamurellaceae > Tsukamurella > Tsukamurella soli. The sequence continues at coordinate 57,277 of NZ_BAABFR010000017.1, read as the reverse complement.
GTCGCCGAAGGTGTCCTGCACCCGCTCGGCGAGTTCGGGTGCCAGCGCCGAGCCCGCGACGACGATGCCCCGCAGCGAGGACGTGTCGTACTTCGCGATCGTCTCGGGGCCGAGCGCCATGATGCGGGCGAGCATAGTCGGGACGGCGACGAGCAGGTCGACGTGACGCTCCGCGATCAGCCGCAGCGTGTTCTCCGGATCGAACCGGCGCATCGTGACGGTCTCGTTGCCCATGGACGTCGCGATGGTCCACAGCGCGAATCCGGTGGCGTGGAACAGCGGCGACGCGACCGCGACGCTGCCGCGCTTCGGGATCGGGAGGCGGTCCAGGAACACGGCGCTGGTGGTGGGGTCGACCTTGGTGCGCGGCGCACCCTTCGGCAGGCCGGTGGTACCGCTGGTGAGGATGATGAACCCGCCCGCGGTCTCCGGCGTGGGCGGCGCGCCCGCCGGCCCGCGGTCGATGAGCTCATCGATGGTGATGCTCCCCCCGGGCAGCGCGTCACCATCGTCGACCCAGGTGAGGAAGCGTGGCATGTCCGCGGGGAGCGCGTCCAACAGGCCCACGAACTCGCTGTCGTGCAGCATCGCCTGCACGTGTTCCCGCAGCGCGACCTCGGCGAACTGGGGCTTGGCGAAGCCGGTGTTCATCATGGCAAGACGGAAGCCGGCCTTGCCCGCAGCGGCGATCGTGAGCACCAGCCCACGGTGGTCGCGCGCCAGCATGCCGACGACGTCGCCCGGGCGCAGCCCGGTGGCGAGCAGTGCGTTGGCCAACCGGTCGGACGCCTCGTCGATCTCCCGGAAGGTCAGCGTGCCTCGTTCGTCGGTGACGGCGGGGGCGTCGGGGTACTGCTCCGCCGACTTCTTGATCATCGTAGTCGCGGGTCCCAGGGTGCGGTTGCCTCGGACCGCGCGCAGCACCTGCGCGGGATGGCGGACATCGATGAAACCACTGGTCTGCAGTAGGAGGTACGCCTCAGCGGTCTCGACGGCGTCGTCGACGGTCCGGGTGACCGACTCCGGCAGCAGGCCCACCGCCTTCGTCACGGCGGCGGACAGCGGCCCGGACTTCCCAGCGACGGCGGCCAACGGACCCGCATTGGTGGCAGCGGAAGATCTGAAGGTTCCCACGTGACGTCCTCGTCTCGTCTAGTGCTGTGTCATCCGGGCCGGCGACATCGGCGGTCGGCCGGCAGCAGCGCTGCGGGCGTTTCCGCAGGCGCCGCGGGATGTACCGGCGGCACGGATACTACTCGACGGTAAGGTACCCCCCGCGCCGGGCGCACCTCGGACCGCCCGGTCCTCAACCGCGAACCGCACGCTCCAGGAACGGGCCCAGGGCGGTGGCGACCTCGCGAGCCGCATCACCGGGCTCCCCCAGCGCGAGGGTGAGGTGGCTGAACACCAGTCGCACCAGTGCCGTCGCCGCGATCGCGGCGTCGGCCCGCTCGAACATCGCCCAGCTGCGACTGAGCACATCGGCGAGTTCGTCGGCAGCCGCATGCAATGCCGGGGTGCCGTCGACGGTGACGGTGGCGAGCAGATCCCGATGCGGGTTCGGCCCGACGATGCCTCGCACCATAGGGTCGCCGAAGCCGAGGGTGAACACGTCGGTGAGGGCGGCCTCGACCGCGGCGGACACGTCGCCGGGATGCTCCGCCAGCCGCTGTTCGACGACGGCCAGCAGCCCGTCGATGAACCGGCTGACGTACGCGATCACGAGGCCCTGGCGGTTGCCGAACTCGTTGTAGAGGGTCTGCCGACTCAGCCCGGCGCGGCGCGCCACGGCGGCCATCGTGACCTGCGGCCAGTCGTGGTCGGCGAGGAACGCCGCCACGGCGTCGAGTGCGGCATCGGCACTCGCGGAGCGTGCGGTCCGCAGGCGGGCCGGCCGCACGCCCTCCCCGGACCTGTTGAAGGCCGGCGCGCTCACGACACCGCCTGCGGAACGAGACGAGCGGTGAGAAGCCCTCGCGCGGCGGTCAGCTCTCGCGGGCTGTCCATCGCGACCGCGCCGACCAGCTCGCCGCCCCTGCTGCACCGGGCGACGAACTTCCCGTCGTCGATCGATCCCTCGACCTCGATATCGCAATCGGCCGATGGCCAGCCGGCGAATTGGATCAGCACGCCGAACTGGTTGGACCAGCCCCACGGCACACTCGCGGCCGGGCTGTCGCCGAGGATCGCCTTCGCCGCCGCCGTGCCCTGATCCTGTGCGGCGTTCCAGTTCTCGGCGCGATAATGGCCGTCCAGCAGCGGATGCGGCAGCGACGCGGCGTCGCCCGCCGCGAACACACCGGGCACGCTGGTCCGGAAGCGGGAGTCGACCACGATACCGTTGTCGACCTGCGCCCCGAGCCTCTCGGCGAGCGCCGTGTCGGGCACAGTGCCGACGGCGACGACCAGCAGGTCCGAGCGGATCTCGCGCCCGCCGACGGCGACGGTGACCCCGTCGGCGTCGGGGGTGACGGCATCGGGCGCATGACCGAGCAGCAGCTCCACGCCGTGGTCGCGCTGCAGGCGCGCGAGCCGCTCGCCGATGACGGGCGGGACCACGCGCGCCAGCGGCAGCGGCGCCGCCTCGACGATCGTGGTCGCGACACCGAGCTTCTCGGCGGCCGAAGCGATCTCGGACCCGATGAGACCCGAGCCGATCACGGTGACGGCCTTCGCACCGGTGAGCCGCTCGCGCAGCGCCACCGCGTCGTCGTGGTCGCGCAGGTAGGCGACCCGGTCTCCGGGGGCGAGGCCCGGAAGGTGCCGGGAGCTGCTGCCGGTGGCCAGGAGCAGCGACTCGTACGCGAGCGTCGAGCCGTCGGACAGGTCGAGGACCCGGGCGCCGGTGTCGCCACCGTCGACGGTGACCGACGTCCGGAGCACGACGTCCTTCTCGGTCCATACGGCGTCGGACCTCAAGAACGCCTTCTCGATCGGCAGTCCGGCGGTCAGCATCTCCTTCGACAGCGCCGGCCGGCGGTACGGGAGGTGCGGTTCACGGCCGATGACGGTGACGCCACCGTCGTAGCCCTGCGCCCGCAGTGCGAGCGCAGCCCCGGCGCCGGCCACCCCAGTCCCCACGATCACGACGCCGGCGGTCATCAGCGCTCGACCTCGGCCATCTCGAAATCGGCCTTGGCGGCGCCACAGTCGGGGCACGACCAGTCGTCGGGGATGTCGTCCCAGCGGGTGCCGGGCGCGATCCCGTCCTCGGGCCAGCCCTGCTCCTCGTCGTACTCGAATCCGCACTGCAGGCAGCGGTACAGCTTGTAGGCGGTGGTGGTGTCGGACATCGCTGTCTCTCTTTCTGTTCTCGGGTGGTCAGGCGTTCGCCCGGACCTGCTCGAAGTCGATCTTGTCGCGGACGCCGCAGTCGGGGCAGTTCCAGTCGTCGGGGATGTCCGACCACGCGGTGCCGGCCCGCCAGCCCTCGCGGGGCGCGCCCCGGGACTCGTCGTAGATGTAGTCGCACACAGGGCACTTGAACGAGCTCATGCTGCGCTGCTCCCCTCCGACGAAGTCCCCTCGGACGCGGCCGCACCGGCGGCGGGGCCGTACTTCGCGAGCACCTTGTCGCGCACTCGCGGATGGATGTTGACCTTGGTGATGTCGCCGTCGTAGTGCTCGAGCACGCGATGGTCCATCAGCTTCCGCCAACCGTAGGGGAAGTAGGTGAGCGGGATCAGCGCCGCGTAGCCGGCGGGCAGGATCGGGGACTCCTCGAAGCTGCGCAGCGTCTGGTAGCGGCGGGTGGGGTTGGCATGGTGGTCGCTGTGGCGCTGCAGGTGGTACAGGAACACATTGGTGGTCAGGCGATCCGAGTTCCAGGAGTGCTTGGGGGCGCAACGCTCGTACCGGCCGGAGGCCGTCTTCTGCCGCAGCAGGCCGTAGTGCTCGAGGTAGTTGACCGACTCCAGCAGCGAGAAACCGAAGATGCCCTGGACGATCAGGAAGGGCAGCACGTACCAGCCGAATACCGCGGTGAGCACACCGAACAGCACGACGGTCATCAGCCATGCGTTGAGCAGGTCGTTCTTCATGGTCCAGGGGCTCTTGCCGAGCCGGTGCAGGCGGGTCTTCTCCAGCTCCCAGGACGAGCGGAGGCTGCCCCACACGCTGCGCGGCAGGAACTCCCAGAACGTCTCGCCGAACCGGCCACTCGCGGGATCCTCGGGCGTGGCGACGCGCACGTGGTGGCCGCGGTTGTGCTCGATGTAGAAGTGGCCGTACATCGCCGGCGCCAGGGTGATCTTGGCGATCCAGCGCTCGTCGTTCTCCTTCTTGTGCCCGAGTTCGTGGGCGGTGTTGATCCCGATGCCGGTGACCACGCCCAGCGACAGCATGACGCCGATCTGCGAGACGATGCCCAAGCCGCCGCCGTGGCCGTAGACGCCACCCAGCCAGGTCAGGTCATGCGCGGTGAGGAAGTAGCACATCGCGATGAGAGACGCGATGTGGCAGGGGAAGAAGGCGATGGTGAGCCACTTGTAGTACGTGGAGTGCTCGAGCGCCTCCATGACCTCGTCGGGCGCGTTCTCGCCGTCGTCACCCAGCGCGACGTCGATGATCGGCAGGAGCACGTACAGCAGGATCGGTCCGATCCACCAGAACACCGGCGCCAGGTACTTCAGCGGCGTGTCGCCGAGGCCGAGCAGCCACATGATGCCGATGGAGTAGAAGAGGGCGGTGGGAACGAACAAGCCCCACAACCACATCCGCTTCTTGTGGTCGGCCCAGACGGCAGGCTTGCCGTCCGCGTCGATGTATTGCAGTCCCTTCACGATGAACTCCCTTGTCTGTGTATCGGTGTGACGACCGCCACGTGCATGACCCCAGTATTGGACACATGAAGCCGATGCGTCAAGCACTTTTTGTACATCCCAGCCACATGTGTCAATACGCGCTGCGTAAACGCCGTCCGGCGGACGTCCCGCGTGTCCGACCGGACGTGTCGCGACCGCGCAGCGGTCAGGGCGAATCGGGCGTAGCCTCGACACACCGGAGGCAAGCTCCGGCCCACGCCTGCCGCCGCGCCGGCGGCCCGAGCCTCGGTCAAGGAGGTTCCCCAATGTCCAGCGACGACGTCCGCATCCTGAAATCGGTCATCGGTGAGCCCGAGGTCGTCGAGGACGGGTGGCTCGAACTCAAGACGGCGACGATGGCGGTCCAGCTGGCGCAAGCCCCCGATGGGTCGATTCCCGATGCGGAACACAGGGAACCGGCGCTCCGGCAGCTCGACCGGGTGCGCCGAGCCGTACGCCGCCTGGCACCGTCGTTCCCCCACGACGCCGACTACCTGGCCGCCCTGGACGCCGACCTGGCGAGATGGGCCGGCGACGGCCTGGGCGTGCCCGATTTCGGTGCATCGCTCGCGGCGTTCGCCCCGCAACGTCACCGCGTGGACGGGCTGCGGCATCTCGTGGTGTTCCCGATGTACACGCAGAACGGCTCTCCCGATCGGCGTCTGGAATCGCTGCTGGTCGAGGTGATCTGGCCGGAGTTCGTGGCCCGGTTGGAGACCGAGTACACCAACCGTCAGTTCGTCAGCATGCGCCTGGTGGACTTCACACCCGGGTACGAGTCCAACTCGGCAGTATTGTTCCCGGAGACGGTGTCCGTGCGAGAGGCACCCGAATTCACCTGGGGCGCGATCTTCTCCGACCGGGAGGCGGCGCGATATCGCCGCGTGGTGCGGGCCGCGGCGAGGATCACGCGGCTCACGCTGCCCGCCGACGCGGAGCGCATGCTCGACGACCAGGCGCTCACCGAGCGGACCTTCGCGATGTGGGACATCATCCACGACCGCACGCACATGCGCGGCGATCTGCCGTTCGACCCGTTCATGATCCGGCAGCGGATGCCCTACTTCCTGTACGCGCTCGAGGAGCTGCGCTGCGACCTCACGGCGTTCCGCGAGGCCGTCGCGATCCGACTGCGCCTGACTGCGCTGCCGGCACCCGACACCGTCGACCGCGCGACCGCGGAGCACGCGCTGATGGTCCAGTACGCGGTGATTTTCGACCGCATCTTCCGGTTCGCGATCACCGGCGGGCGGGTCCGCAACTACGACGCGCTCGGCGGGCAGCTGGTGTTCGCGTGGCTGCACCGGCACGGCGTGTTGCACTGGACCGACACCGCGCTGCGGTTCGACTGGGACGGCGTGCCGGACGCGGTGTCCGCGTTGGGCTCCGCGATCGACGAGCTGTACTGGACGTCGATCGACCGACCCAAGACCGCACACTGGCTCGCCGCCTACGAGCTGGTTCGCTCGGTGCTCACTCCGCACCCCGCATCCCGGTGGGCGCGTGGACTTCCCGACGACGTGCTGGCAGGTCCGCCCCGCGGATATGTCGACGCGGTCCTCGACGACGAGTTCCCGCTGTCGATGTTCTACGAGGCCTTGGAGCGGAAGATGCGTCCCGTGATCGCCTCCACCGCCGGGATCCGCGGGAACGCCGCGTGAGCCGGCTGCACGAGCCCGACGTCCGTGGCTTCGCGTCCGACAACTACTCGGGTATCCACCCCGAGGTGCTCGCGGCGATCGCGGCCGCCGATGGGGGCCACCAGGTCGCCTACGGCGAGGACGCGTACACCGCGCGGCTGCGGGAGGTGCTCACCGGCCACTTCGACGACCCGGTGGAGGTGTTCCCGGTATTCAACGGGACCGGTGCCAATGTGACTGCGCTGCAGTCGATGCTGCCTCGTTGGGGTGCCGTGGTGGCGGCGGCGAGCGCGCACATCGCCGTCGACGAGCAGGGCGCGCCCGAGCGGATCGGTGGCATCAAGCTGCTGACGGTGCCGGCGCCGGACGGCAAGCTCACCCCCGAGCTGATCGACCGCGAGGCGTGGGGCTGGGGCGACGTCCATCGGGCGCAGCCGCTGGTCGTGTCGATCACCCAGTCCACCGAACTGGGCACGCTGTACACACCGGACGAGATCGGGGCGGTGTGTGCGCACGCGCACGACCTGGGCATGCGCGTGCACGCCGACGGCGCCCGGCTGTCCAATGCCGCTGCGGCGCTCGGGCTCCCGCTCCGGGCATTCACCCGCGACGCGGGCGTCGACGTGCTGAGCCTGGGCGGCACCAAGAACGGCGCGATGCTGGGCGAGGCCGTGGTGGTGCTGGATCCGGCTGCGACACAGGGGCTCCCATATCTTCGCAAGATGAACATGCAGCTGGCGTCCAAGATGCGCTTCGTCTCGGCGCAGCTGCTCGCACTGTTCGACGGTGATCTGTTCCTGCGCAACGCCTCCCATGCCAACGCGATGGCGGCGCGCCTGCGCGCCGGGATCGCGGCGGGCCTCGCCGACGGCTCGATCACCGGAGTCGGGTTCACCCAGCCGACCCAGGTCAACGCGGTGTTCGCGACGGTGCCCGCCGGGGTCGCCGACCGGCTGCGGCAGCGGTTCCGGTTCTACGACTGGGACGCCGCGCTCGGCGAGGTGCGGTGGATGTGCAGCTTCGACACCACAGCGGACGACGTCGATGCGTTCATCGCGGCGATCGGGGCGGAGACGACGCGCTGAATCCTGTGGTCGTCTGCTCGCTTCCGCGGGCAGACGACCACAACGTCACGCCGCCGGCGCGTAGATCGGCCCCGTCGGACCCGGGGTCAGAGCCACCCGCCGCGGGCGGTGATGTCGACGCCGCGATCGGCGGCCTCCGCCTCGCAGCCGAACCCCACCACCTCTCGCCCGTCGTCGAGTTCCACCCGGCCGAGCAGCATCGGCCTGGGCAACTCGGCGAGGAACGCGCCGAGCGCGGCGGGCGACAGCCGCCACAGCCCACCCCGGATCGACGCTCCGCCGGGCCCGACCCGCACCAGGCCGGGCTTCGGTGGCTGCGTATCCAACGCCATGAGCCGGTACGACCGTGCCGTGCGCACGTCCCCGAGCCAGGCCGCGCCGCGGTCCGTGAGCTGGTGTGCGAGCGGCTGACCCGGGAGGTGGGCACCGAACACCGCGAGGTCGACGTGCGCCGCCGGCACCCAGGGCGACACGGCCTGATGCGTGAGCCGGCCGGCGATGTCCGCGGCCACCGCATCGTCGAACGCCCGGGCCAGCACCGTGATCCCGAACTGCGCGCCACCCGCGTCGATCCCCACCGGTGCCGACGCGGCGCACATGTCGAACAGGTTGCAGAAGTTGGTGTACGTACCCATCCGGGAGTTCACGCCGACGGGATCGGCCTCCACCTCGGCGAGAGTGGGGTGCGTCGGCGCGGTGGGCACGACCAGCGCGTCGCAGCCGTCCAGCCGCGCCATCGCCGCCGTCCGCAGCCGCTCCACCTCGGCGCGGTCCCGCAGCAGGTCGACGGCGCCGAACCGTCCCGCACTGCGGACGATCGCCGCGACCGTGGGGTCGAGGTCCACCGATCCCTGCTCGACGAACGCGCCGACCGCGTCGTAGCGCTCGGCGACCAGCGCGCCCTCGTACAGCAGCTTCGCGGCGGCGAGGAAATCGGTCATGTCGATGGGTACGAAATCCACCTCGCCGAAGGCGAACACGCGCTCGGTGCCGGACGGGTGCACGTGCTCGGTGCCGGACGCGATCACGGCCGCGAAGGCGGCGGCGACCTCGTCGTCGCATGCGAGCAGCCGGTCCGGGTACGCGACCCGCGCGCGGGGCGGGGCGCCGAACCGCACGTCTGCGGGCCAGGCCCGCCCGCCGCGTGCCATCTCCGTCATCGCGCGGCCGGCGGTGTCGAGGTCGCGGGCCAGGATGGTCACGCAGTCGTACGACGCACACGCCGGGACGACACCGTCCGTGGGTACCACGCCGCGGGTCGGCTTGATCCCGACGATGCCCTGCAGCCCCGCGGGCACCCGGCCGGATCCCGCGGTGTCGGTCCCGACCGCCAGGTCGGCGAGGCCGAGCGCGACCGCCACCGCGGATCCCGACGACGAGCCGCCCGAGATCCGGTCCGGCCGCCGGGCGTCCCGGACCGGGCCGTACGGGCTGCGGGTGCCCACCAGGCCGGTGGCGAACTGATCGAGGTTCGTCTTGCCGACGACCACCGCGCCGGCGGCCCGCAGCGCCGCGACGGCGGCCGCGTCGTCACGGGGACGGTAGGAGTACGACGGGCATCCGGCGGTCGTCGGGAGGCCGGCCGCGTCGACGTTGTCCTTCACCGCCAGCGTGAGTCCCGCCAACGGGCCCTGCGCCGCGGCGAGATCGGCGTCGATATCGGTCTGCGGGCGGGTAGAGACGAATATCTCCGGACGGGCGACAGCGGCGAGCCGCTCATGAAACCCGGCGGCGAGCGCCTCGCCGAACCCGGCGGCGAGCGCCTCGCCGAACCCGGCGGCAGGCGCCTTCAGGATCGGGTCCATCAGGCCACCTCCCCCACCAGCGACCAGCGGCGGCGCTCCTCGGCGCGCGCCTCCTCCATCCGGCCGCGGACCGCGGCGATATCGGCGGCCTCGCAGGCGAGGAACGCGTCGTGGTCGGCAAGCGAGAACGTCCCATCGCTGATGTCGACGTTCCCGCGGCCGGCGGCCATGTCAGCCCGCAGGTCGGCGAGTTCCGCGCTGCTCACCGGATACCAGCTGATCCGGTCGAAGAACCGCAGCAGCCACGGGCTGTCGGGCTCGAACCCGTCGGCGCCGAGCGGGTGCCGGTGGTTCCAGACCTGGGTGGTGCGGCCCACGAACTGGTATCCGCCGGGGCCCTCCATCCCGTAGACGCACAGGTAGGCGCCGCCGATGCCGACGGCGTTCTCGGGCGTCCAGGTGCGGGCGGGGTTGTACTTGGTGGTTACCAGCCGGTGTCGCGGGTCGAGCGGGGTGGCGACCGGTGCACCGAGGTACACGTCGCCGAGCCCGAGTACGAGGTACGACGCGTCGAACACGATGCGCTGCACGTCGTCGACCGACTCCAGGCCGTTCATCCGCCGGATGAACTCGATGTTCCACGGGCACCACGGCGCGTCGGCCCGGACGCCGTGCATGTACCGCTGGATCGCCTCGCGGGTCGACGGGTCGTCCCAGGACAGCGGCAGCCGGACGGTGCGGCTGGGCACGTTCAGCTCGGCGGCGGGTGGGAGCTGCGCCTCGACCTCCCGGAGCAGGTCGACGACGGCCCGCGTCGAGGTGCGGCGCGGGTCGAATTTCACCTGGAGGCTGCGGATCCCGGGGGTGAGGTCGACCACTGCGGGGCCGGCGGCACCCCGCAGCGCATGCTGCAGGGCGTGCACTCGGGCCCGCAGCGCCAGGTCGAGCGCCATCGGCCCGTACTCGACGAGGACGTTGTCGTCGCCGCTGCGACGGTAGGTCAAGGATGTGGCTCCGTCGGCCGTGGTGCCGCGGCCCAGCACGCCACCGTCGCTGTCCGCGCGGCCGCGCGGCACGTACCCGAGTGCGCCGCGGCGCGCGGAGCCGAGGGCCGCGAGCGACGGCGACGCCGAGGTCCGCACCGGCACGAACCGCACCGCGTCACCGGGCCCCAGCTGTCCCAGTTTCCAGCGGTCGCCCGACACCACGGTGACCGGGCACACGAAGCCGCCGAGCGACGGGCCGTCGGGTCCGAGCAGGATCGGTGTGTCGCCGGTGAAGTCGAGGGCACCCACGGAGTAGGGCGTGTCGTGGATGTTGGACGGGTGCAGGCCGGCCTCGCCGCCGTCGGGGCGGGCCCACCGCGGCTTGGGGCCCTCGAGCCGCACGCCGGTGCGGTCGGAATTGAAGTGCACCCGGTACTCGCTCGCGTACACCGTGGCCATGTCGACATCGGTGAGGAACTCGGGGGCCGCGTGCGGGCCCTCGGCGACGGCGAGCTCCCAGCGCGTGCCGATGCTCGGCTGCTCGTCGGCGAGGATCCGCCGGGGCTTGCCGGATCCCGCGTCACCCCAGCTGATCTCGTCTCCCGTTCGGAGCGCGCCCGCGCCGAGCGCGGCTAGCATGAACGTCGCGACGGAGCCCAGGTAGGTCTCGCCCGCGAGCCCGCCCGCGATCGCCAGGTAGCTGCGCATCCCCGGCCCGGCCACGGCGCCGATCCGCAGGGTCTGGCCGGCCCGGACGGCGATCGGGCACCACTGCGGTGCGGGCAGGCCGTCGACGTCGACGGGTACCGGGGCGCCGGTGACCGCGACGGTCGCATCGGCGTCGAAGCGGATCGTGATGCCGCCGAGTGTGATCTCGACTCCCGGTGCGCCCTCGGGATTTCCGACGCACACGTTGGCGAGCCGGAACGACAGGTCGTCCATGGGACCCGACGGCGGCAGCCCCACCTGCCAGTAGCCGAGGCGGCCGGGCCAGTCCTGCACGGTCGCGAGCGCGCCCACCGCCAGGACGGTGGCCGTCATCGGGCCGCCGCCGGCCGCTGCACCGATATCCGGACCGGGGTGGGGTCGAATCCGTTGCACGGGTTGTTGATCTGCGGGCAGTTGGACACGAGCACCAGCACGTCGGCCTCGGCACGCAGCACGATCCGCTTTCCCGGTGCGCTGCGGCCGTCGACGATGCCGAGCGTGCCGTCGGCCTCGACCGGGACGTTCATGAAGAAGTTGATGTTGGACACCAGGTCCCGCTTCCCCAGGCCGTAGCGGGCGCCCTCGGCGAGGAAGTTCTCGACGCACGCGTGCTGATGCCGCGTGTGCTGGCCGTAGCGCAGCGTGTTGGACTCCTGGCTGCAGGCGCCGCCCAGGGTGTCGTGGTTGCCCACCTCGTCGTCGATGATGGTGAGCATCGGCGCCGACTCCTGGTCGCGCAGCACGGTTCCCGTGGTGAGGAAGATGTTGCGCTGCGCGGCCACCGTCGTCGCCGCGCTGTACCGGATCGACGTGTCGTGCGCGCCGTAGAACAGCGTGTCGACCGCCTGGTTGCCGGCCACGTCGATCATCGTGAGGACGTCGCCGCGGCGCAGGACTGTAGACCAGGAGCCGCGGGCGGGCGCGGTCTGGTCGAGGATCGTCGTGGCGGTGTCGCATCCGCTCTCGGTGGTGGTCATGCCAGGCTCCAGTTCAGGCTGTTCCACGCGTCCTCGGTGTTCTGGAAGGCGCGCTGGTACTCGGGTTCGAGATCGGCGATACGGCTTGCGCGGCCGGTGAGTTCGCCGGGATCGGGCCACGCGAAGAGCTGCAGGGTCCCGTCCGGGTAGGCGTCCGCGGGGTCGAGGGGATGCGCTGCGTTGGCGACGGCGACGATGGTGGGCAGGTGCAGCACGATATCGACGTACGCACCGGGTCCTGCCGAGCCTGTCGAACGCAGCCCGCCGTCACCGTCGACGGTGACGCCGTGGAAGAACGACGGCGTGGGCGGCACATCCCGCGGCCCGAGGCCGTTCTTCTGCGCCGCGAGCACGAGCAGGGCGCGGGCGGCCGGCGACAGTGACTCGGGCTCGCCTGCGCCGTACCGGGCCTGGTTGTCCGCCAGCGTGCTCGCGCCGCAGATCGCGTCGTGCCGCCCGCTCGTGTCGGCGACGATGGTGGCGAGCACGCGCCCCTGGTCGGACAGCAGAGGATGTCCGGTGCCGAGGTATGCCTGCCACGGCACCTTGACGGTGTCGGCGACGTTGAGCCGTTCCCAGGGGCTGCCGGCGCGCCACAGCATGAGGTGCGCGCAGGCCGTGCCGTCGCGGTCGATCATGCGAAGGCGGGTGCCCCGGGCGAGGACCTTGGTGGTGTAGCGGCCGGCGGGAACATGCTCGGCCCAGACGAGGGAGCGCGGCGGTGCGTCGGCGGGCGGGTCGGGATACGACGTGGCCGGGACGAAGGGCATGCCGTCGACGACGGTGCCGCCCTGGGACCGGGCGTGGCTGCGCGCCCCGTGGGTGTCTGCGGTGGTCATGAGGATTCCTCTGTCAGTATCGGTTTCGGGGTAGCCGGCGGACGTAGGCGTGGACGATCACGCCCAGGACCGCGGTGCCTGCGACGAACAGGATCGAGAAGTACTGCAGGACGGTGCTGCCGCCGTCGGGGTCGTACACCTCGGCGCGCGGCCAGGCGATGTCCACCAGCAACGCGGCGCCCATCACGACCGCGACGAGGTTGACGGGTAGGCCCCAGCGGCCGAGCCGCAGCCCCGGCCCGTCGCCGGGCGGTGCGGAGCGGCGCACCCGCTGGATCAGTGCGGGGAGGGTCACCATCAGGTAGGCGAGGTAGACGATCACCACCGACACGCTGGTGATGGCCGCGAAGACGCTCGCCTGACCGAGGTTGACCAGCAGGACCGCGATCGCCAGGACCGCGACGGCGATACCGGTGTTGATCGGCGTGCCCGTCCGCTTGTTGACGTGGGACAGGAAGGCGCCGAACGGGAGTCGATCATCGCGGGCCATGGAGAACATCACCCGTGACGCCGACGCCTGGATGGCGAGCGTCGCCGAGAAGATCGCGATGGCCACGATGCCGAGCAGGACCTTGCCCATGGCGGTGTCGAGCTGGCTGGTGATGACCCAGGCGATGCCCTCCCCGGAGAGCTCCGGGGCGCCCAGGGAGGGTGCGGCCATGAGGGTCGCGAGGATCATCAGTCCGCCGCCGACCGCGGACAGCAGTAGCGCACCGACGATGGCCCGGGGAGCAGTGCGGCGCGGATCCCGGGTCTCCTCGGACAGCTCTGCGGCGCTGTCGAATCCGTACATGACGTAGGCGGCCATCACCATCGACGCGAGGAATGCCGGCACATATCCGAGTCCGTGGCCGTGGCCGGCGGTGCCGGCGACCGCCTGCATCGGGGTGCGGTGGGCGTGCAGGAACATCAGCGCCACCATCAGGACGACACCGACGATCTCGACGGTCACGCCGATCACGGTGATGCGGCCCATGAAGGCCACACCGACGCCACCGATCACCGCGCAGGCGGCGATCGTGATGCTGCCCAGGATGATCGCGTTGGTGGCGCCGCTGACCGAGGTGAGCGAGCTGTCGTGACCCACCAGCTGGAAGCCGGACCAGATCATCGGGAGCACCGTCTGCATAGCGATCGCGAGGGCTGCGACGCTCACTATGTAGCCGACCAGCATGAACCAGCCGGCGAACCAGCCGACCCCCTCACCCGCGAGCCGGCGCGACCATTGATAGATGGCGCCCGCCACCGGGAATCGGCCGGACAGCTCGGCGAACACGAGGCACACGCAGAACTGACAGACGAAGACGACAGGCCACGTCCAGAAGAATGCGGGGCCGCCGAGCCCGTAGCCGAGGGCGAACAGGGCGAACACGGTGGTGAGGATCGAGACGAACGAGAACCCGGACGCGAAGGAGGCGTAGCCGCCCAGCCCGCGGTGTAGCTCCTGCCGGTAGCCGAGTTCGGCGAGGTCGTCGACGTCGGCGCCGGGCCCGTCCGGGCCGTCGGCGGGTGGCCGGGTGGCGATGTCGGTGTGTGTCACGGTGTCTCCAACTCGGATCAGCGTTTTTATCGGGTGACAGAAATACTGATCCGCGCCTGTCTCGAACAGTTTCCGGCGACGTGAACACGGCGTTGCGGGTGTGAACGTCGCGTTACGGCACCGTCGAACCCGAACGATCGGCCCGGCCGGTCCGTGGTCCCGGACGGGCGGACGGCGGCCGCCGCGCACGCAACGTACGCTCGACTCATGCCAGCAGTGGGCCGCCCGCGCATCGATGCGCAGCGTAGGCCGGGGAAGACCCCCAGGGACGAGATCCTCGACGCCGCAGCCGAACTGTTCGTCACGAGCGGATTCGCCGCGACCTCCACGCGCCGGATCGCCGAGGCGGTCGGGGTGCGGCAGCCCGCGCTGTACCACTACTTCGCGAGCAAGGAGGACATCCTCGCCGAGTTGCTGTCCGGCACCGTGGTGCCCACCCTCGAGTACGCACAGTCGCTCGCCGGGACACCGACGGAGCGCCTGCACGCCCTGGCCCTGTACGACTGCCTGCAGCTGCTGAGCGGTCGGTGGAACCTGGGCCGGCTGTATCACCTACCCGAACTCGACCAACCGCGGTTCGCCGAGTTCATCGCCAAGCGGCGGGAGCTGTTCGGGCTCTACGAGTCCCTGAGCGCAGCGGTGCTGGGCGACGGCGCCGACCCGCGGCGGCACCTACCGGCCCGGCTGGTCGAGTCGGTGATCGGGATGCGCAGCGACAATGCCGATGTCGAAGGAATCGCACCGGTGATCGCCGACAGCGCGCTCGCCGTGCTCACGTATCGGGCCCCGTCGGGCCGAAATCCCCGCCACATCGGGCCGGCCACCTGACGTCACCGCGCGAGCGGCGGTCTCAGCCGACCACCGCCATCCCGACCAGTGCGGCGCCCAACACGAGCGCAAGCGACAGGTATCGCAGGCCGCGGGGAGGTGGATAAGGGCTGCCCTGCCGGATCGCCGCGTCGACCCGGCGGAACCGGCCCGTCGCAGCGACGCCGCAGCAGCACGCGGTCCCGGCGAGCAAGAGGACCGCGCCGACCGTGACCCAGCGGGGCGAGTCGTCGGGCACCAGGCGGGCCACCGCCGCGGCTGCGGCCGCGAAACCCAGCGACGTCCGGGCCCACGCGAGCGCGGTGCGCTCGTTCGCCAACGAGAACCGGATGTCGGGCTCGGCGCCCGCCACGAGTGTGCGGGCCTCGGCGGTCGGATCCGTCACCGTCAGCTGCCGGAGCCGGGCAGGAATTGCGCGTCGAGGAACGTGCTGTAGTCGGGCAACTGCTGGGACGCGTCGATGGAGCCGCCCTGCTTGGCCCAGGCACCCAGGGACGAGAGATCGCTCGCGAGATCGGGTTTCAGCTCGATCGTGTAGTCGAACTGCGGAAGGATCGTGCGGACCAGATCGGGCTTCAGCTGGGTCGCGGTGGCGACGGCGGTGATCGCCGGAGCCGAGCCGGCGGTCAGGCGCGCGCCGGCGTCCCGGAGCGCCGCGAAGAACGCCGTGAGGGTCGCGGCCTTCCGAGACACCGCGTCCTTGGTGGCGACGTACAGGCTGTGCTGCGAGTAGTTCGAGCCCGCCAGCTGCACCGCGTCGGAGCCGAGCGCCGCCACGACCTGCTCCTGGTACGGCTGGAATATCGCGACCGCGTCGACGTCCCGCTTACTGGCGGCGGTGACGGCGGCGGACGGCGCGACCTGTACCAGCTTCGCGGTGATGTTGTTCTGCTGCAGCACATTCGCTGCGTAGTAGTCGGCGGATGTGCCCAGCGGGGTGCCGATGGACTTGCCGGCCAGACTCCGCACGTCCGTGATGCCCGCGCTGCGGCGGCCCACGACGCGTGACCCGTTCCAGCGCGACCCGTCCGCGACCACGCGGAGCGACGGCGACCGGGTGAGGGTGGCGGCGACCGGGACGTCGGCCGCGGTGGTCACGTCGACCTGCCCGGCCGCGACGGCCTGCAGCGCCTCGACCCCGGACGAGAAGTCGACGACCTTGACGTCGATCTTGTGCTTCTGGAAGTCGCCGCCGGCGACCGCGACGGGGATCTGAGCCCACGACGGGTCTACGACGAAACCCACGGTGAGTGCGGTGGGCGCGCTGGATCCGGCATTGCCGCATGCGGCCGCGGACGCGGCGATGCCGACCGTCGCGACGGCGGCGATGAGGCCGCGCAGAGGTGATTTCATCAGTGGTCCTTGATTGTTCGTGGCCCGCAGGCCGGATCATGCAGCGGATCGGTCGATGCCGAGTTCGTGGTGGAGGGACTTGCGCAGGGCGCTGTAGCCGGCGCGGTCGCCGAGCGAGTCGGCGGGCCGGGGGCGAGCGATGGGGTTGACGAACTGCTCCGCGATGCGCCCGCCGCGCAGGACGCTGATCGTGTCTGCGAGGCGGATGGCCTCGTCGATGTCGTGGGTGACGAACACGATCGTGCGATCGAGCCGGGTCCACAGGTCGATGAGCAGGTCCTGCATCCGCAGCCGGGTCAACGCGTCGAGAGCCGCGAACGGCTCGTCCATGAGCAGCACCGACGGTTCGCCGGCGAGGACCCGGGCGATGCCGGCGCGCTGGCGCATGCCGCCGGACAGGCGGCTCGGGGCCTGGCCCGCGACCTCCGGCGCGAGACCGACGGTGTCGAGCAGCTCCGCGATCCGCGCCCTGCGCTGCCCGGCCGGGACGCGACGCGCCTTGAGCGCGAAGTCGATGTTGCCCGCCACCGTCATCCACGGGAACAGGACGTCGCGCTGGAACGCCATCCCGAGCCGGGACGACGGCCCCGTCACGGGGTCGCCGTCGACGGTGACGGTGCCGGCGTTCGGGGCTGTGAGTCCCGCGAGGCAGTGCAGCAGAGTCGATTTGCCGCTACCGGACGCCCCGACCAGCACCGTGAAGCCGCCGTCCGGGATCGTGATGTCGATGTGGTCGAGTGTGGGTTCGGCCTTGCCCGGGAAGTGGACCACCAGGTCACGTGTCTCGATGGTCATGTCACCGCTCCTCGATCGCCCAGCGCGTGAACGGCCGGGTGGCGGAGGAGATCACCAGGTCGCACAGCGCACCGAGGACGCCCAGCACGATCAGGCAGAAGATCAGCCGATCGGCCTGCGAGTACAGCTGCGCCTGATAGATCCGGTAGCCGATACCTGCGGTGGTGCCGGTCATCTCGGCGACGACGATCAGGACGAACGACATCGCCGCACCGATCCGCAGGCCCGACGCGATGTCCGGGACGGCCTCGGGGAGGACGATCCCGAACAGGACCTGCGTGCGCCGCGCACCGAGGCAGCGGGCCGCCTCCAGATAGTCGACGGGCGTCGTCGACAGTCCGGCATGACTGTTCATCCAGACGGGGACGAACACGCCGAGCGCGATGACGAACTCCTTACTCGACTCCCCCAGGCCGAACCAGAGGATCGCGAGCGGGACGATGCCGATCGTGGGGATCGGCGTGAGCAACCGCAGAACGGGTTGCAGCAGGCGCCTTCCCAGCCGTGTGCTCGCGGTGATCAGCGCCGCGCCGAGCCCCACCGCGGCGCCTACTGCGAAGCCGACGAACGCGCGACGCAGGCTCGCCTCGATGTCGCCTACCAGGAGACCGTCGGACCACAGACCGTAGCCCGCCCGCAGGATCTGCGGCACACTGGGGAACAGCTCGCGCGGGAACCTCCCGGACGCGACCAGCAGCGACCAGACGACGGCCGCCACGGCGATGCCGGCGAGTGTCCATCCCAGTGCCCCGGACCGCGCGGCGATCGTCGCCGGTCCCCTGCGCCACACCGCGAGTGACACGTGCCGGTATCGGACGTGCACCGCGCGGGATGCCGGGGCCGCCGTGCTGCTGGTCACAGCTCCCCCTGAGGGTCCGGCGCCTCGACCGGCACCCACTCGAACGGCACCGCCTGCGCCCGATAGACCAGTGCCGTGCGGGTGAGGCGGTCGACGCCGGGCACGCGGGTCTCGCGGACCTCGGGCTCGCCGGCCACGCCGTAACCCAGGTACGGGCTGTGGTACTCCCACACCACGTCACCGTCGGGTGTCACCTGAAACAGCCTGCCCTGCATGCCCTCCGTGATCAGAGTGTTTCCGTTCGGCAGGCGCTGCGCGTTGCTGACGAAGGAGCTGAAGAACGTCCACGGCGGTAGCCCCGAATCCTCGGCCGTGTACTGCCACACGATCTCCCGGCTGGACGGGTCGATCTCGAGCACCCGGGAGCCGGCGTAGATCCCCAGCGCCGCAGGCGGATAACCGGCACCGCCCTGGTTGTCGAACAGGAGGATGTCGCCCGCACCGGGCAGGCCGACGGGGATCATGTGCGGATTGTGCTGGCCCGAGATCTGATCCAGCGGCCGAGGCACCTTGTGCACGTTGATCCGCTGGTGCTGTGCCCCGTCGTCCTCATCGAAGTAGGGGCCGAGGCGCCACACCACGCCCCCGGACCGCTTGTCGATGAGGGCCACGATATTGGCCTTGCGGAACCCGACCAGGATGTTGTCGGGATGGAACACCCCGTCGGGCTCGTGGTCGTGCCATCGGTTGGGACCCAAGGACTTCGCGCTGTTCATCTCGAGGTAGCCCCAGGGGTCGCCGGGGTCGCGCTCCGCGGTGCGACGCAGCGCGCGCCAGCCCTCCTCGGAGAAGCCCAGTTCGTCCAGGTGGTCGCCAGCGAGCCACTGCCACACGATACGGCCGTCCGGGGCGACCTCGTAGAGCCCCTGGTCCCCGACCGTGGCGTCGCCCAGGTCGGCCACCACGCGCGGGACCGTGACCAATAGCAGGCGGTTGCCGTTCGGCAGCAGCTCCCAGTCGTGGTTCTGGCGGGCGGCACCGCCGGGCGCCTCCCGGCCCCACTCCCAGACCGGTTCGCCTGCCCAGTCGACCTGTCCCACCGTGCCGTTCGCGTAGATCCCGCCACGCGGGTCGCCACTGTCGGACAGCTGGACGCCGACGTCGCCGAGTCGGCCGCCGTTGAGCGCCGGGTCGATGAGGCGCGGCGGCACGCCCGCGTACTCCCATTGTCGGACGACGTCGCCGTCCAGGTCGATCAGGCGGGTGATCCCGTCCGCGCCGGTGAACAGGATGTAGCTCGGATAGGCGGTCTCCCGATCGAGGACGGTGACGCCGCTGTGTCTTACGAATGCCATGCTCACACCTCACCAGCCGGTTGTTACGTTCCCGGGTCGTCCGAGTAACTGTTCTAATCGATTAGCGTACGGTCGCGGTCCGCCTCGGGCGATGTCAGAATCAACGTGATTCAAGCGCGTCGCCGCCCGGCCGGCGCCGGGCAGACTGGAGCGATAGTGACGACGAAACGGCCGACCCTGGCGGACGTGGCCAGCCGCGCGGGAACATCCACCGCGGTGGTCAGCTACGTCCTCAACAACGGGCCCCGACCCGTCTCCGAGTCGCTGCGCGCCAAGGTGCTCGACGCCCTCGAGCAGCTCGACTACCGCCCGGACCGGCACGCACGGGCGCTCCGACGCCCGCGCCGGTGGCGCCAGATCGGGCTACTGGTACCCGATCTCACGATGCCGCTGTTCGGAACCTTCGTGGGGCGGTTCGAGGTCGAGGCGCGCGCCCGAGACCACCTGACGATGATCGGCAACACCGGCTTCGACCCCGAGCGGGAACTCGAATTCGCCACGGCCTTCGCGGATGTCGGGATCGACGGCCTCATCGTGGTGGGCGCCGTCGACGCCGTCGCGACGGCGGAACTGTGTGCGCGCTCCCGGATCCCCGTCGTGTGGGTGCACAACAGCCGCGGCCGGATCGAGGCCCCCATAGTCGGCGCGGACCACTACGAGGCCGGCCGCCTCGCGGCGCGCCACCTCGTCGACACCCACGCCTGCGAGCGGATCGCCTTCGTGGGTGGGTCCACGGACGACGACGTGCAGCACGGCGACCGGGAGACCGTCGCCCAGCGACTCGCGGGCTTCGCATCCGTCGCGGACGGAGATGTGATCCGCACCGACCTGACCGGCACCGGCGCCTACCGCGCGGTGCGAGAGTACCTACAGGAGCAGACGATTCCGCCGCAGGGCCTGGTGGTGGGGACGTTCGGGCAGGCGGCAGCCGCGATGCGCGCCGTCACCGACTCGGGACTACGCGTGCCGGGCGACCTCCGGATCGTGGCGTTCGACGCCGACGTCAGGCGGGACTACGGACAGATCAGCCTCGCCACCGTGCAGCAGCCGATCGACACCATCGTCGGTGGCGCGCTGGACCGACTGCTCGGGGGCGACACCCCGGACCGCTCGTACGCGGTGACGCTGCGCGCCGGCGAATCATGCGGGTGCGGGGGCGGCATCCCGGCGTAGCGAACACTTCCGACCGTGGCGCTAGCCCCTCAGGCCACGGCGCGCACGAACGTCTGCCACCGTCGGTGCCGGTGCCGGAACATCAGCTCCACGAACAAACGGACGGGCCATCCGCGCGGACCGTCCTCCACCTCGATCTCGTCCGTGTACACGCACCGGCCGCCGGGCAGCGGCTCGAACGTCAGGCGGTGGTTCCAGGTCCGGACGGGTCCGCCGTGCTCGTTCGTGTAGATCTCGTCGGGCGTCAGGCGGACGACCCGAATGGTGTGTCGCCAGGCCGGGATACCGAGGAGCCGCATGCGCGCGGACGCCTCGAGCCCCTCCTCGACGGCGTCGGGCAACTCCTGCCCCGGCGCGAGCGTCACGTAGGGCGCGAGGACGTAGCGCATCGTCTCCGGCTGCGCGGCCAGCTCGCGGGCGCGCTCCGGCGGCAGCGGAAGAATAGTGGTTAGCCTAACCTTAGCCATCGCCTCACGATACGACTGTACCGCGGTCCCGGCAATCGGACGCACTCCGATGTCGAGCCGACGAGCATCCAGCGCCATGCGCGATGGTCGCGGACATGAAGCGCAATAGAGTCGGGATTTAGTACTATTAGTACATGTCCTCCTCACGCGCCTCCGAACCGATGCGAGCGACCCCCCTACAGACTGCGCGCGCCCGACGAACGATTCACAGGCAGCGCAGCACCACCGTGTTCCTCGTCTGCGACACGATCGACCACCGCGTGACATCGGTGTGGGTCCCATCAATGGCGACGTCGCACCGGATGGTGTGGAAGCAGGGCACGCGGGACGCCGCTCCCGTCGCGGCCACTCACGCTTCGGGTGCTGTCACAGCGAGCGCCGCCGAGGAACTCCTCCGTCGAGAGGTCCTCGACGACACCGTCGAGACCCGGCATGCATGGGACAGCCGACGGCGCGCGCTGGCAGCACGAATCCCCTCGCTCGACTCGACTGCGGTCGGACGGATCCTCTACCCCACGTCTGGAGCCAGCCGGAGTTCGGTCGCCTACCGCCGCCGCGTCGGTGACATCATCGGCCTTCCCAAGGGACGCGCGTACGTGTACCCAGCCTTCCAGTTCGATGAATTCGACCTGATTCCCGTTGTACGGCAGGTGAATAAGGCACTCCACGCCGAAGCCGACCCCTGGGGCACGCTGTCCTGGTGGACCACAACCTCCACCACCTTCGAGCAGAGCCCACTCGAGCTGCTGGAGCGGGGCGAACTCACCAGCGCAGCGGCAGCGAAGATCCTGACCAGCGAATACCCCAACGTCGACCTCACGGCCGCCTTCGGGTGATCGCCTACAACGGCTCCCCGCCCGAGCACACGCACGTTGTCGGAGGCACTCGACTGTGGCGGATCCGACAGATCTCAGACCGCTACGCGCCGAATGCCTTCAACAGCACGAACATCGCACCGTGGATCGACGCGGGGATGCTGGCACCGCTTGATCGGCCACGACAGGGCCGACTCGATCCTGTGAACAACGACGCCATCCTGCCCCGCGCGATCCTCGCGAACATGGAACTCACCGAATTGTCGGTCGCCCCCGGCATCACGTTCACGGTCGCCCTCGCAGACACGGGCCCCCGGCTGTTGAAGATGGGACTGTCTGGCTCCTTCCATGCTTCGACGTGGCGTGACTACGGCGAAACGCGGCTCGCAGCGACCCAGATAATGGTGACGTCCGGGGCAGATGGAATCAAGTACATGTCTCGCCACCTGAGCTCGGAGCCGTGCCTACTCCTCGTCGATCGAACGAGAACTGCACGCGGCCCATTATTGGAAACGGTGTCCGCCGGGCGCCTCGATCGACGTGGCACCGCGCAGCGACTGGTGCTCGACTCTCTCGGCAGACTGGGATTGCGCGTCGGGTAGCCACAGTCAGCCGACGAGGCGGGTACGGGCATCGAGGCCCTGCGCGAGCACGACCAGGATGAACTCGCGCAACGGCTCACCGTCGAGAGTTCCCGCAGGGAACGAGTAGTGCAGCACCAGATCCGCAGACACGTCGCGCTCGATCAGACGGAGCGAGCCGAACTGGATGTGCTCGGCGGTCGTGCGGACATCGGCACGCAGCTCGTCGCCGAGCGGCAGGTCCCAGGCGACCACCTGGGTCAGCGAGTAGACGTCGACACCCGGCGCGAGCTCGAAGACCTGCACCGACCCGGGGGTCTCACCGAAGTCGATGAGGACGGCGTGCTGCGCGTCGCGGCGCACAGGGATCTGCTGTTCGAGTGCGTCGACCACCCGCAGCCGCAGTGACTCGATGCGTTCCTCCGGCGACCGCGCACCGGAGCCGTTCAGCCGGGCACCGTCGGGACGGGACGGGCGGCCGCTCCCCCGGCCTTCCGGGCGCTTCTTGCCGGTCACTTCTTGACCCCGCCGAATCGCCTGTCCCGCTTGGCATATTCGAGGCATGCGGCCCACAGGTCGCGGCGGTCGAAGTCGGGGAACAGGGTGTGCTGGTAGACGTACTCGGCGTACGCACTCTGCCAGATGAGGAAGTTGGAGCTGCGGAGTTCGCCGGACGGGCGCAGGAAGAGGTCGACATCGGGCATGTCGGGCTCGTCGAGGTAATGCGCGAAGGTCTTCTCGGTGATCTTCTCGGGATCGAGCTGCCCTGCGGCGGCGAGCCGCGCGATCTCCCTTGCGGCATCGGCGATCTCGGCGCGCCCGCCGTAGTTGACGCACATCGTGAGCGTCATGACGGTGTTGCCCCTCGTGAGTTCCTCGGCGATCTCGAGCTCTTTGATCACGCTGCGCCACAACCGCGGTCGCCGGCCGGCCCAGCGGACTCGCACGCCCATCTCGTTCATCTCGTCGCGGCGCCGCCGGATCACGTCACGGTTGAAGCCCATGAGGAAGCGGACCTCCTCGGGGCTGCGCGACCAGTTCTCCGTCGAGAAGGCGTATGCGGAGAGGTTCTTCACGCCGAGTTCGATGCAGCCGCACACGGTGTCCATGAGTACCGCCTCGCCGCGCTCGTGGCCCGCCGTGCGGGGCAGCCCCCGCTCCTGCGCCCAGCGGCCGTTGCCGTCCATGACGAGGGCGACGTGGTTCGGTACCAGCTCGGCGGGGATGTCCGGGGGCGTCGCGCCCGAGGGATGAGGGTCGGGCGGCCGGACGGTGGGGACCGCATTCTCGACCCGGTCAGCTCTACCCCGCCGCAGTCCCGGCACCGTCGACCTCCTCGTTCCGCCCGGGCTGGACCCGGCTGTGCGGCGCGTGCCGCTCGATCAGGGGCAGCGACCGCAGCTGCCGTCCCACGTGCCACTGTAGGTGTGCGGCCGCGAGGCCCGCGGCCTGGCTGCGCACCCGGTCGGAGGCGGTGTCCGCGAACGCCCAGTCGCCGCGGTGCAGCGCCACCATCAGGTCCAGGACCCCGGGCGCCGGTATCGCCGAGCCCGGCGGCCGACAGTGCACACACACCGCCCCGCCGGCGGCGACGTGGAACGCCCGCAGCGCGGGAGTGCCGTCGCGGCGCTCGCCACCGTCGCCGCCGCACCGCGCGCACAGCGTCAGGGTGGGTGCCCAGCCCGCGATGTCCATGGCACGCAGCAGGTACGACACCAGGATCAACTCGCGGTCGCGGGTCCCGCGGGCCACCTCGCGGAGGGCGCCGACGGTGAGCCGGTGCAGCTCCGGCACGGGCGCGCGCTCCTCGCCGGCCAGCCGCTCGGCGGTCTCGATCACCGCGCAGGCTGTGGTGTAGCGCCCGTAGTCGGCGGCGAGATCACCCGAATATGCGGCGATCGAGTGCACCTGGGTGACGGTGTCGAGGCTGCGCCCGGGATACAGCTGTAGGTCCACGTGCGCGAACAGCTCGAGGCTGGCACCGAACCGCGAACGCGGCCGCCGGATCCCCTTCGCCACCGCACGGACCAGGCCGTTCTCGCGGGTCAGCAGTGTGAGGATGTAGTCGGCCTCGCCCAGCTTGTGCTGGCGCAGCACAACAGCGCTGTCCCGGTACGACCTCATAACGTCAGATTGTCCCACCCGCCACCGACAGGGGTGTCCGCGCCGCGCCCGGCGAGAGGCATCCGCGCGGAGGTCGGGGCTTCTCGGAGCCCAGCGGGCGATCGCGCGCCCGAAACTCGTCGGTGGTCGGGTGCATGATGGGCGTCACGACCACTCCGGGGGGAGAGACAGATGACGGCACAGGTATGGGTCACGCTCGTCGCGGCGGCAGGCGTGGCCTTGATCGCAGCGGTCACGCTCACGCAGAAGCACCGCGCCGACAACAGACGAGAACGGTGGGCTCGATTCCAGTGGGCGATCGCTGCGACGCACAGTGACCGTCCGCTGGAACAGATCGATGGATGGACGGTCGCGCTGGACCTGACTCGGTCGCCACTCGCAACCAGTAGCGAATCCATGCTCGTGCGGTACGTCGCCACCGGTGGGCAGCCGTGCATACTGGACAGCAGGGCTGATCGGAGGCAGACGATGACGACCTCACAACAGACGACCGCGGACACGCACGCGATGACCATCCGGCGCATGGCCGCACGCGTATCGATCGAAGCCACACGACGCCTCAAAGAACCCGTGCCACAACAGCTACTCGACTTCGCCGACGGCAAGACCGACGACCCCGGCCCACTACCGACGGGCACGTCTTCGCGGTGGCGGGGGCTGCTGGTGAGGTGCGGACTGCGGCGCTGACTTGGCGTCGGCGAACACGATCCGGGTCCGCATCCCGACGGTCGTCATCGAGGACGGCGCGCAACCACCGGCAGTCGGATCCGTGGGCTCCTATCACCTGACCTTCGTCGAGGCCGAGGTCGGCGACAGCGACCACGAGGCGGTCAGCGAGATCCATGCCGTCGCGGAAACCCGCAGGCGGTCCGGTGACGTCGGGGCAGGGCGAGCAGGTCTGGCGGGTCGTGCTGCGGGGCCTCGGCTGGAGCGCCGCCTGGGAGTC
This sequence comes from Tsukamurella soli, assembly GCF_039541155.1. Taxonomy (NCBI): domain Bacteria; kingdom Bacillati; phylum Actinomycetota; class Actinomycetes; order Mycobacteriales; family Tsukamurellaceae; genus Tsukamurella; species Tsukamurella soli. The sequence continues at coordinate 31,719 of NZ_BAABFR010000017.1, read as the reverse complement.
GTCCCGGCCCGTGGTCGGCGCAGTACAGATGAACGGATATATTTTATCAGAATCCATGCATACTGAACGGATATGGAGGGCGAACTCGATTACTACGATGTCTGGATGTCGGTCCTGGGGCGGACAGATCGCGAGAACGACTTCCGGGCGCTGCTGCTCGAGTATGCAGAGGTCGAGTTCGACATCGAGCTGGCGCGATCGTTGGTCCTCGTGAGCCTGCACGAACCGATCGGCGTACTCGCCCTCGCGGACCTGTCGGGCCAGAACCATCCCAAGGCCAGCCGGACCCTTGCCCGACTCGAGGCCCTCGGCCTGGTCGGCCGCTCGCGCGGGGCCGACCAACGAATCCGCACTGCGACAACCACCACGGCCGGGAGACAGATCGTCGACCGGATCGATCGAGGCCGTCGACGACTGCTCGCCGACGTCTTCCACGACTGGAGCGCCGCCGACCAGGCCACGTTCGCCCGCCTATCGCAACGCTACGGCGATCGAATCGAAGAGCTGATCACGAACCGCGGCCGCACTGCCCCGTAGCGACCTCGCGCCGAACCCGGGAGCCCACCTAACCGGTACGTCGACAACCTCCTGGCGGGCGACACCGGGAGGCTGCGGCCACCCAGCCCTGGCGAGCCCCCCTGATATCGACTCGTGAGCGGCGCAGAGGTCCGATCCAGTAGGAGGTGCGCCGCTGAGCTGTAGTTTGCAGGGGCGGGTGTGCGTCGCTCGACGTCACCGGCACCGTTCGCGGCCACAGGTCACCGACCGCAGCCCGACATCGATTCATCCGTGATGAACGTGACCGTCTCGGTGAGTGGCGCCCGGTCCGTGACAGCGTGCGGCACTGCACCGGCCTCGAACCCGATCGACATGCCACAGAACAGGATCGAGCTCTCCGGCGCCCCCACCGCGTTGGCGACAGTGCGGTGGTACACCGACCAGGCCATCTGTGGGCAGCTGTGCAGCCCCTCGGCGCGCAGCAGCAGCATGACCGTCTGCAGGTACATGCCCAGATCCGCCCATTGCGGTGGCCCCATCGACGAGTCGACGTAGCAGAAGAGGGCCGCCGACGCGCCGAAGCAGTCCCAGTTCCCGGCGACGTGTGCCGAGCGGGCGCCGATGTCGCCACGGCCGATGCCGAGTGCGCCGTAGCGGACGGCCGCGGCCGCGTCGCGCCGCTCCCGATACGACGTGGGCAGATCGGCGGGGTACATCCGGTACTCGGGCGGGTCGCCGGCATCGCCCGTGACCACCCGCGCACGGACCCGCTTCTTCAATCCGGCCAACGCTCCGCCCGTGACGACGTAGACGTTCCAGGGTTGCAGGTTCGCGCCCGACGGCGCCCGGGCCGCCGCCGTCAACACCCGCTCCAGCGTCCGCATGGGGACGGCCTCCGAACTGAACGCACGCACCGCCCGGCGGCTCGTCACCGCCTCGTACACGTCCATCACCTATGCTTCTCCTCCGGTCCTCGTCGTCGGTCGTATCGGCTCCCTACCGTGTTGACGTACGACGAGGGGAAGAGGTGACCGCAGTGGACGATGCGCTCGTGCGGCGGTTCGAGGAACATCGCGACCATGTCCGGATGGTCGCCTTTCGCGTGCTGGGCTCGCTCGAGTCGGCCGAGGACGCCGTTCAGGAGACCTGGATTCGACTCGCGTCCAGCGATGCGGACGCGATAGCGAACCTGCCCGGGTGGTTGACCACCGCGGTGTCACGGATATGCCTGGACATGCTGCGTGCGCAGCGGTCACGTCCCCGGGAGCTGATCGGACACCCGCTGCCCGACGTGGTCGACCCGGCAACCACTGGCGATCCCGAACATGAAGCACTCCTGGTCGATTCGGTGGGTCGTGCGCTGCTCGTCGTGCTGGACCGGCTGAGCCCCGAGGAGCGCGTCGCATTCGTCCTGCACGACGCGTTCGGCGTTCCGTTCGACCGACTCGCCCCCGTCGTGGGGCGATCCCCGTCCACCACCAAGAAGCTCGCCAGCCGTGCCCGGCGGAAGGTGCGGGGAGACACCGCGGTCTCCGCCACCGAACTCGCCGAGCGGCGGCGCGTGGTCGAGGCGTTCCTCGCCGCCGCCCGGGCAGGCGATATCGACGCCGTGACGGCGGTTCTGGCACCTGATGTCGTCCGCCGCGCGGACCGCGCCGCGATCCCCGCGGACCGCCCGGCCGAGGTTCGGGGCGCGCGGAAGGTGGCCGACGAGATCGCCGTGTTCGGTCGGCGGGCACGGTTCGCCGCCCCACTCCTCGTCGACGGTGACGTGGGACTCGTGGTCGCTTCGCGTGCACGCCCGGAACTGGTGCTGACGTTCGAGTTCGCCGACCACAGGATCACCGGCTACGAACTGATCGCCGATCCCGCCCGGCTCGCGTGCCTCACCTTGGCCGTGCTCCCCTGACAGGTGTGTCCTAGAAGCCCAGCCTGCCCAGCTGCTTCGGGTCGCGCTGCCAGTCCTTGGCGATCTTCACGTGCAGGCTCAGGAACACCCTGCGGCCCAACAGCTTCTCGATCTCGGCCCGGGCGGCGGTGCCGACTTCCTTGAGGCGGGCGCCACCCTTGCCGATGATGATGGCCTTCTGGGACGAACGTTCCACATACAGCAGAGCATGCACCTCGAGCAGCGGGGGCTTGCCGGACTTCTCCTGGGCCTCGGTCTGCTCACGCTCGACCGCCTCCTCGATCACCACCGCCAGTGAGTGCGGCAGCTCGTCGCGGACGCCCTCGAGCGCGGCCTCGCGGATCAGCTCGGCCATCATCGTGTCGTCGTCGGTGTCGGTGATCTCGCCCTCGGGGTAGAAGGCGGGACCCGGCTTCATCATCGACGCGAGCAGCCCCACGAGAGCCTCGACCTGCTCCCCCGACTCGGCCGACACCGGGATCACGTCCCGCTCGCCGCCCAGGAACTTCGACACCGCGACGAGCTGCTCGGCCACCCGCTGCTTACCGACCTTGTCGATCTTGGTGACGACCCCGATCAGGGGTGTCCGCGGCGCCATGTGCGTCACCTGGTCGAGGATGTACTTGTCGCCCGGTCCGATCTTCTCGTCGACGGGGATGGTGAGGCAGATCGCGTCGACCTCGGAGTAGGTGTCGCGCACGAGGTCGTTGAGCCGCTGTCCCAGCAGCGTGCGTGGCCGGTGCAGACCGGGCGTGTCGACCAGCACGAGCTGGCAGTCGTCGCGGTTGACGATCCCGCGGATCGTGGACCTGGTCGTCTGCGGCCGCGAGCTGGTGATCGCCACCTTGGTGCCGACGAGGGCATTGGTCAACGTCGACTTGCCGGTGTTCGGCCGGCCGACGAAACACACGAAGCCGGACCGGAACTCCTCGTCGCTCATCCGCCGACCACGCCGTCGCCCACGCCGTCGCCCACGACGACGGTGCCCGAACGGTCCAGCAGGTGCACAGTGACCGTCGGGCTCACCTCGCGCGCGGCCGCCAGGCCAGGCTCGGCACCGTCGGCGCCCAACCCGGCAGCGCCCACCACGTCAGCGCCCACCACGACGACGGCCTCGAAGCCCTCGGCGCCGGAGCTGATCGCGGTCGCGACGGCGACCTGCAGTCCCGACAGCGTGAGGCTGGTGAGGGCTACCGGCGCGCCGGCGTACGTGCGGCCGTCGAGGTCACGGACGGCGGCTCCCTGCGCGGCTCCCGCGCGGGCCATGGCCCCACGGGCGAGGGTGACGAGCTTCGCGTCCTCGGCGGACGGGTCGAACGGGTCGGTGGCGCTCACTCAGGCGTTCTCCTCTTGGCGCTCGGCGGCCTTCGCCGCCTCGCGATCGGCGATCTTGGCTGGATCCTCATCGGTGTCGGCACCGTCGGGCTCGGACTCGCGGCGCGCGAGCACCGTCGTGAGCCGCATGCGGCCGCGGCGGTCGGTGCCGCCCTCCGCGGTCAGGTGCAGCCCGTGGCTGACCACCTGCGCGCCCGGCAGCGGCACGCGCTCGAGCGCCAGCCCGAGCAGGCCACCGACGGTATCGACCTCCTCCTCGTCGATGTCGATGCCGAACAACTCGCCGAGGTCCTCGAGGTCGAGGCGCGCCGAGACACGGTACACGCCGTCGCCGAGGTCCTCGACGGGGGCGATCTCGGCACCGTCGTACTCGTCGGTGATCTCGCCGACGATCTCCTCGAGCACGTCCTCGATGGTCACCAGGCCGGCGATGGAACCGTATTCGTTGACCAGGATGGCCATGTGGTTGTTGGTGCGCTGCATCTCGCGGAGCAGGGCGTCGACGGGCTTGGAGTCGGGGACGAACACGGGCGGTCGGGCCGTCTGCCCCGCGGTGATCGCGGCCCGGTCGGCGGACTCGGGGAGCGCGACGAGATCCTTGAGATAGACCACGCCGAGCACGTCGTCGGCATTCTCGCCGATCACCGGGATGCGGGAGTGACCGGAGCGGACGGCGAGCTTCACCGCCTGTGCCACCGACTTATCCTCCTCGATCCACACCATCTCGGGGCGCGGCACCATCACCTCGCGGGCCGCGGTGTCGCCGAGCTCGAAGACGGACTGGATCATCCGGCCCTCGTCGACGTCGACCACCCCGCGCTCCTGCGCGAGGTCGACGACCTCGCGGAGTTCGACCTCACTGGCGAACGGACCGTTGCGGAAGCCGCGGCCGGGTGTGACCGCGTTGCCGAGCAGGATCAGCAGGCGGGTGACCGGGCCGAGCAGGACCGACACGGCCTGCATGATCAGCGCCGTGGCGCAGCCGATGGAGTACGCGTGCTGCCGGCCGAGCGTGCGGGGACCGACGCCGATCAGGACGTAACTGATGACGATCATCGAGACCGCGGTGATCGCGGCCGTCACGCCCGTCGACAGGTACCGCTGTATCGCCACGAACACGGCGACGGTGGCGACGATCTCGCACACCGTGCGGAGCAGGACCGCCAGGTTGACGTACAGGGGACGGTTGACGAGCAGCCGCCGCAACCGACGGGCACCGGCGCGGCCGTCCTCGACGAGATCGTCGACGCGTGCGGCCGACACCGTCAGCAACGCGGCGTCGACCGCTGCGAACAGGCCGCCCACCAGGACCACCAGCACGACGCCGGCGACCAGGAGGACGGACCCTGGCACGGCGCTCAGTCCCGACGTCCGATGAACCCGGTGCGTCCCAGCAGCCGCTCGTCCCGCGCGGCCTGCCGGTCGCGGCGGGCCTTGTCGGCGCGCGCCGCATAGAAATCCGCGACGATGCGGTCCTGGAGCGCGAACATCTCGCGCTCCTCCGCGGGCTCCGCATGGTCGTAACCCAGCAGGTGCAGTACACCGTGCACCGTGAGCACGTTGAGCTCGTGCTCCGTCGCGTGCCCGGCCTGGGCGGCCTGCTCCGCGGCGAACTGCGGGCACAGCACGATGTCGCCCAGCATCGCGGGGCCCGGCTCGGGGGCGTCCGGGCGGCCGCCGGGGGTGAGCTCGTCCATCGGGAAGCTCATCACGTCGGTGGGACCGGGCAGGTCCATCCACTTGACGTGCAGGTCGGCCATCGTGTCGAGGTCGACGGCGAGCAGGTTGAGCTCGGCGGCGGGGTGCACGTCCATCTCCTGGCACGCGAACCCCGCGACGGCGACCAGCTGGGCCTCGTCGATCTCGAACCCGGACTCGTTGGAGAACTCGATGCTCATCGGCGGCTCCGTCGATCGCTGAGCGGCTGCGGGCGGTTGCGCGCGAGCCGTGCCTCGAAGTCTGCGTATGCGTCCACGATCTCGGCCACCAGGCGGTGCCGGACCACATCGGCGCTGGTCAGCTCGGCGACGTGGATGTCGTCGATGCCGCCGAGAATGGATGTCGCAGCCTTGAGCCCACTGGTCGCACCCCCGGGAAGGTCGACCTGGGACACGTCGCCGGTCACCACGATCTTGCTACCGAAGCCGAGCCGGGTGAGGAACATCTTCATCTGCTCGGCGGTGGTGTTCTGTGCCTCGTCGAGGATGATGAAAGCGTCGTTCAACGACCTGCCTCGCATATACGCCAGCGGCGCCACCTCTATGACGCCCGCCGCCATGAGCTTCGGGATGGCCTCGGGGTCCATCATGTCGTGCAGCGCGTCGTGCAGCGGCCGCAGATACGGGTCGATCTTCTCACTGAGGGTGCCCGGCAGAAACCCGAGCCGCTCCCCCGCCTCGACCGCCGGGCGGGTGAGGATTATGCGGCTGACCTGCTTGGACTGCAGCGCCTGCACGGCCTTCGCCATCGCGAGGTACGTCTTGCCGGTGCCGGCGGGACCCACACCGAACACGATCGTGAACCGGTCGATGGCGTCGACGTACTTCTTCTGGTTGACCGTCTTGGGCCGCACCGTCTTGCCGCGCCGCGAGATGATGTCCAGGCTCAGTACCTCGGCCGGGGACTCGCCGGAACCGTCGGTCATCATCGTGACCGACCGGCGGATCTCCTCCGGGCTGACGCTGACGCCGCCGCGCACGGCACCCAGCAACTCCGCCACGACCCGCTCGGCAAGCGCGACGTCGGCCGGGGAACCACTCAGCGTGAGGACGTTGCCGCGGGCGTGGATGTCGGCTGCCAATGCCGACTCCAACGCGCGCAGATTCACATCTGCGGGTCCCAGCAGCCCGAACGTCGACTCGATGGGGATCTCGATGGTGGAACGGGCCTGGTCGGGTTCACTCAAGGGCGGATCGGATCCTTCGCTCGCGGTGGGCGGCCGCCACGGCCACCCGCTCGACGCCCAGTTTAGTCCGAACGCCCGCCCGCGGCGCTCGGGGCGTTCCGGTCGGCGGGGCTGCGTGCGGCGAGCTCCTCGATCGCGGCGACGGTGGCGGCATGCGATTTCGAGGCGGGGTCGAGGAATTCGTCGTGTCCCTCGGTCTCGATGATCTGCAGCGTCGCGTCCATGCCGTTCTTCCTCGCGTTGTCGATGAACCACTCGGACAGCTGGTAGGGCACCGTCTGGTCGTTACGACCGTGCAGCACCCGGACCGGCGTCTTGAACGGCATCCTCGACACCGGGCTGGCCTCCGCGAACACGCGCTTGACCAGGCGCAGGTTGGCGTTGGGCGCGAGGTCGAACAGCAGCCGCATCGACTGGTCACCGTCGCCCCGCTCGATGAGGTCCAGCACCCCGGCCCGGGACACCGCGCCGAGTAGGTGCTCGCGCTGCGCCGCAGCCCACACGCCGAGCGTCGCGCCGGCGCTGTGCGCGACCACGATCTGGCCCGCCTTGACGAGGTTCGCGTCCGCGTAGTCGATGGCGGCGAGCACGTCCTGCCCCAGGATCGGCCAGTGGACGCCGGGCTCGCCGACGCGCCGGTACTCGATGTTCCACACCGGGTAGCCGCGCCTGTTGAGGTCCTTGGCGACCGCCGACTCCATGGTCATGGTGTAGAGGTTGCGCCAGTAACCGCCGTGGACCACCGTGACGACCGGCTTGTCGGCATCACCCGGGTACCAGTGGCCGTGCTGCGACTCCTCGCTGCCGTAGAACAACCGTCGCGGCATCCGCATCCTCCTCAGCCAGGGGGCGTATGCGCCCACCGATCGGTGATGACGCCCAGTGCGCCCAGCGCGACAGCCGCCGCCGTGGAGGTCCGCAACACGGTGGGACCGAGCAGCACGGGCTGTGCACCGACCGCCGCCAGGGCGTCGAGTTCCTCGGGGCTGATGCCGCCCTCCGGCCCCACCACGATAACGACGTCGGAGGTTACCGAGAAGTCATGAGTGCGCAGCGATCCCGTCGAACCCTCATGTAAGACAAATACTTTGGCATCCATACTGGTGAGTAGGCGCACGAGCCGGACAGTGTCGTGCAGCTCCGACACCGTCGGCACCCAGGCACGGCGGGCCTGCTTGGCCGCCGCCCGAGCGACGGCCCGCCAACGCGCTACAGCCTTGTCCGCCTTGCCGTCCCAGCGCGCGACGCACCTGCTCGCCTGCCACGGCACGATGGCGTCGGCACCCGCCTCGGTGGCCAGTTCGACGGCCAGGTCGGCGCGGTCCGCCTTCGGGATCGCCTGCACCACGGTGACCCGGGGGCGCGGCTGCGGGACCTCCCACGCCTCGTCGCAGACGAGGGTGACGTCGGCCCGCCCGACGGCGGATGCGGTGCACCCCGCGAGGTGCCCGGCACCGTCGGACAGCACCAGGCGCTCACCCACCCGGATGCGCCGCACGGCCGCCGCGTGCCGGCCCTCGTCACCGTCGAGCACGAACGTCGCGCCGGGCGCCGGGACCGCGGGGACCAGGAAGACGGTGGCGGCCACGCCGCCTACCGGCCGGCGAAGGTGTTGCGCAGGCGCGAGAAGACGCTTTCGTGGTGCTCGCCGCCACGCCGCGCCACCACGGGGACCGCGTCGGGGAACAGCGCCTTGAAGGCCCGCAGCTTCTCCGTCTGCCGCTTGTCCAGCTTGGCCGGCACCTGCACGTCGAAGTGCACGACGAGGTTGCCGCGCGCGCCGGCGTTGACCTGCGGCATACCGTGCCCGCGCACCGTCCTCGTGTCACCCGGCTGGGTACCCGCAGGGATCTCGACCTCGATCTCGCCGTCGAGCACCGTGGGCACGGAGACAGTGCCGCCCAGCGCGGCGTCGAACATCGGGACGGCGACGGTGGCGTGCAGCGTCGAGCCGTCGCGGACCAGGAACTCGTGCGGCGCCTCGACGACCTCGACGTACAGGTCACCGGCCGGGCCACCGCCCGGACCGACCTCGCCCTGCCCGGTGAGCCGCACGCGCATCCCGTCGCCGACGCCGGCGGGGATCTTGACGGTCATGGTGCGGCGCTTCTGGACGCGGCCGTCGCCGCCACACTTGGTACACGGGTCGGCGATGATCTCGCCGACCCCGCCACAGGTGGGGCACGGCCGCGACGTCATCACCTGACCCAGGAACGACCGCTGCACCGACTGCACCTCACCGACACCGCGGCAGGTGGGGCACGTCTCCGGCTTCGTGTCGCCGTTGGCACCCGATCCGTGGCACTTGTCACACAGCACGGCCGTGTCGACGGTGATCTCGCGGCTGGTCCCGGCCGCGCACTCCTCGAGATCGAGCTGCATCCGGATCAGGGCGTCGTTGCCCGGCCGGACCCGGCTACGCGGACCGCGCCCCGAGCCGCCGCCTGCCGCCGCACCGAAGAACGCCTCGAACACGTCGCCGAGGCCACCGCTGAATCCGGCGCCGCCACCGAACCCGCCGAACCCGCTCGGCGAGCTGTCCAGTGGGTCACCGCCCATGTCGACGACGCGGCGCTTCTCGGGGTCGCTGAGCACCTCGTATGCATCCGAGACGTCCCGGAACCTCTCTTGTGCCGAGTCGTCGGGATTGACGTCGGGGTGCAGCTCGCGGGCGAGCCTGCGGTATGCGCGCTTGATCTCCTGGTCGGTCGCCTTGGAGTCGACCCCGAGGATCCGGTAATAGTCACGGGCCACTGTGAGCGGTTATCCTTACTAGAGCTTACGATCATCCGCCCGACCGGGTGCCGGGAGATCGTGCCTGAAACTCCATTATGGCGTGAAAGCGCGCAGTTACGAATCAGCGCCCGCCGAGCACCTCTCCCACGTACCGCGCAACCGCCGCGACGGCCGAGATCGTGCCCGGGTAGTCCATGCGCGTCGGCCCCAGGACGCCGAGGCCGCCGAAGACGGTGCCCGCCGAGCCGTAGCCCGTGGACACCACCGACGCGCCGCGCAGGTTCACGTCCTGCGTCTCCGCGCCGATGGCCACCGTCACCGTCCCCGGATCCTGGGTGGCGGCGAGCAGCTTGAGCACCACCACCTGCTCCTCCAGGGTCTCGAGGACGCTGCGCAGGGAGCCCGACAGGCCCTCGAAGTCGGCGGCGTTGCGGGTGAGATTGGCGGTACCGCCCAGCACGAGGCGGTCGTCGCGGCGTTCGACCAGCGTCTCGACCAGCACCGCGCCGCAGCGGATCACGGCGTCCCGCAGGTCCGTCGGTGCGAGCGGTCCGAGGTCGGCGACCGCCACCGCGGCGTCCGGGATCCGCTGGCCGTGCACGGCCGCGGCGAACACGTCACGGATGCGGGACACGTCGTCGTCACCCAGGGCCCCGCCCAGCTCGACGATCCGCTGCTCGACCCGGCCGGTGTCGACGATCAGGACCAGTAGGAGCCGCGAGGGCGACAGTGCGACGACCTCGAGATGCCGGACGCGGGCCGACGTGAGCACGGGGTACTGGATGACGGCTACCTGACGCGTGAGCTGCGCGAGCAGCCTGACCGACCGCTGGAGGACGTCGTCCAGGTCGACACCCGAGTCGAGGAACTGCATGATCGCGCGGCGCTCCGCCGCCGACAGCGGCTTGACCGCGGCGATCCGGTCGACGAACTGTCGGTAGCCCTTGTCGGTGGGGATACGACCCGAGCTGGTGTGGGGCTGGGCGATGTAGCCCTCGGCCTCGAGAACCGCCATGTCGTTGCGGACGGTGGCCGACGACACCCCGAGCTGGTGCCGGTCGACGAGCGCCTTCGACCCCACCGGCTCGTGCGTCGACACGTAGTCTGCGACGATCGCGCGCAGCACCTCGAACCTACGATCGTCGGTGCTCGACATCGAGCCAGTCACCTCCAACGCCCTCTGGATCCGCCCTGCCGCGGCGGCCGTTCTCGAAAGTCCAGCTTACGCGGGATAGAGTGGCCGAGTGATCTTCAAGGGCGTGTTGGAGGGTAAGCCGTACCCCGATCACGGCCTGACGCCGCGCGAGTGGTCGCGCATCCCGCCGCGCCAGGTCCGCCTCGCCGAGCTGATCACCACAACCACTGTGCTCGCTCTCGACCGTCTGCTGTCCGAGGACTCCACATTCTTCGGCGACCTGTTCCCACACGCGGTCACCTGGAACGGCGATACGTACCTCGAGGACGGCCTGCACCGCGCCGTGCGATCGGCACTGCGGAACCGCACCGTCCTGCACTGCCGCGTCTTCGAATTCGGCACCGCGGTACCCGGCGACGGCACGTTCGGTGACACGTCCCCGGGCGGCAGGCCGCCGGCGGGCCGGTCCCCGCTCGCCAACCTCACCCTGCCGCCGCGCGCGGACGCGCCGGGACCGAACCCCGGCCCCGCCTCCGGCGCGGAGTCGTACGGCCGGCATGCGGTCCGGCCGGGTTCACGCCCCATCCGCCCGCTCCGCCGATACTGACCGGACCCGAGGTATCAGCGAGCCGACTGCTGGCACCATGAGGTGACGCGAAGCCGACTGCGCGCGACGGTGGCCCTGCTGACGGCGGTCCCCCTGCTGGCCTGCGGCTGCTCGTCCGACGGTGGCGGCAGCGGCCGGCAGGTGGTCACCGTGGGGGTCGGGGATGCGGCGGGCACACCGTCGGCGCTCACCGCCCGGCTGGCGGTGCAGGCGCAGGCGGCCGACGTCAGCTCCGCGCTGACACAGGCGGGCGACGCCGCGCGCAAGGTGATCGACGCGGTGGTTGCGGCAGGCGTGACCAAGACCGATGTCGCCACCTCCGACCTGCAGGTGACGCCGCAATACGCGAGCCCCGGCATCGGCGGCGGCACCTCGACCATCTCGGGCTACGAGGCCACCGAGTCGCTGACGGTGCGGGTGCAGGACCTGACCAAGGCGTCGAAGGTGCTCGGAGACGCGACCACGGCCGGCGGGGACGCCACGCGCGTGTCCTCTGTCGGCTTCGACCCGATAGACGACCCGAAGCTGCAGGCCTCCGCCCGCGACAGGGCGTTCGCGGACGCCAGGTCCCGCGCCGACCAGTACGCACGGCTCGCCGGAGCGAAGCTGGGTGAGGTGCTGTCGGTGTCGGAGCAGCCCAGCGGTTCTGCCACCACACCCAAGACGTTCGCGCCCCGAGCCGGCGCCGCAGTTCCGGTCGAGCCGGGGCAGCAGACCGTTCGGGGGTTCTGCCCGCGCCCGCGTGCCCGATGATCGATCCATGTGGGGGGATTCGACCACGCCGAGGGACGTGTCCGGGGGCGTGGTGACCAAGCGGGAGCTGCTGCGCTGCGGGTGGGAGCAGGCCCAGATCCGGTCGGCGATCCGGAAGAGACAGCTGGCCCGCATCCGGCCGGGTTGGTTCGCGACACCGACGGCCGACCCGGAGGTCGTGTCCGCGGTCCGCGCGGGCGCCGCAGTCGGCTGCATCTCCGCGCTCGCCCGTCACGGGATATGGATCCCGTTCGGGGACAAGCGGACCCACCTGCGCGCGGCGGAACATCGGCACCGGGTCGGCACCGGCGACTACTGCACCGCGTACCGCGAACTGCCGACTCCACGGGCGGCGGTGGACCCGCTGCTGGTCGCGGTGGCGTGCGCGGCACGCTGCGTGAGCGGGGAGGAGTTCGTCGCGATCTGCGACTCCGTTCTGCACCGACATCCCGAACTCGAGCTCGCCGACCTCCGAGACGTCCTGACCGGCGCCCCCGAGCGCGTGCTGCGGTTGCTCGACCAGGTGGATCGCCGCGCGGAGTCGGGCACCGAGTCTCTGGTACGCGTCCGGCTCCGACATCGGAACATCAGGCTCGACATCCAGGTGTACATCCCGGATGTCGGTCGGGTGGACATGCTGGTCGGTCGGTCGTTGATCATCGAGGCGGACAGCCGCGAGCACCACGGGGCCGACTATCAGAACGATCGCACGCGAGACCAGATCGCTCGGGCCGCCGGATACGACCCCATCCGTGTGACGTGGGAGGACGTGACATTCCGCTGGCCAGTCATCGAGGCCCGGATTCTGGCGATGATCCGCCGCGGCGATCACCGGGGTCGGCGCTTGGCCGGATGCTCGCTGGCCAGCTTCTCGGTCGGACAGGTCGGGCGTCCTCGCCATTGAACCGCCGGGCCGGATACACCGAGATCCTGACCACGCCCTACGCGAGGATGCGGCGCACCACACCGTCGGCCAGCAGGCGCCCGGCGTCGGTGAGGACGTAGGCGTCGCGACCGGCCACCAGGTTCCCCGACGCAACCTCGTCCGCGGCGCGCGCCAACTCGTCGGGGCGCAGCGTCGCGGCGGGTAGGCCGGACCGCATGCGCACCCGCAACATCACGTCCTCGAGGTGCCTGTCCGCGTCGCCCAACACCTCGTGTCCCGCGACCGGCAGCTCCCCCGCGGCCACCGCGGCCGCATACCGGGCCGGGTGCTTGATGTTCCAGAACCGCGTGCCGCGCAGGTGGCTGTGCGCGCCCGGGCCCGCGCCCCACCAGTCGGCGCCGTCCCAGTACAACTCGTTGTGTCGGCACCGGGCGTCCTCACCCCGGGCCCAGTTGGACACCTCGTACCAGTCGAATCCGGCGTCGCGCAGAGCCTCGTCGACCAGAACGTACCGGTCGGCGAGGACGTCGTCGTCGACGGGCGGGACCTCGCCGCGCCGGATCCGGCGGGCCAGGGCAGTCCCGTCCTCGACGATCAGGGCGTACGCCGAGACGTGGTCCACCCCCGCGGCCAGCACCGCGTCCACCGAGGCACGCAGGTCACCGTCGGACTCCCCCGGCGTGCCGTAGATCAGATCGAGATTGACGTGCGCGAACCCGGCGGCGCGGGCCTCGAGCGCCGCCGCGACCGCGCGGCCCGGCGTGTGGGTACGGTCCAGCACCCGCAGCACGTGCGGCGCGGCCGACTGCATCCCCAGCGAGATCCGGGTGAACCCCGCAGCCAGCAGGGTCTCGAAGAACTCCGGCGACGTGGACTCGGGGTTCGACTCGGTGGTCACCTCGGCGCCGTCGGCGAGCCGGAAATGCCTGCGCACGGTGCCGAGCACCCCGCCCAGCCCCTCGCCACCGAGCAGCGACGGCGTTCCGCCGCCGACGAACACGGTGGACACATCGACGCCGCCCACCACCTCGGCCGCGGCGGCCAGCTCACCGTCGAGGGCCTGGGCCCACGCATGCGGCGACGACGACTCACCCAACTCACCGGCTGTGTACGTATTGAAGTCGCAGTAGCCGCAGCGTGTCGCACAGAACGGGACATGTATGTACAGCCCGAACGGCGCCGTCGCGGGTCCCGCGGCGCGTACCGCCGCCGCGTCGTCCGTATCAGCATCCACCGAGGTCACGGCAATAGTCTCGCAGCCCGATTCCTGTATCCGGTACCGCAGGTGGCAGAATGTCAAGCGATGAACGGACAGGGTGCCCTGCTGGCTTCGCGTCGGCACATCGATTTTCTGCGGGTCTGCAGCTGCGGCTGTTAGGGGTCCCGCCGATCCAGCGTGCCCGCGCACCTTCGCCCCGCGCCACGCTTTCCCTCATCTCGATTCCAGGAGCACACCCGTATGACGTCGACAGCCGACGCCGCCCCCGATGTCGCCGCATCGGCTGCGGAACGCACGCCCGCTCGCCGCGCACGGCCCGTCAAGCGCAAGTCCGAGGGCCAGTGGAAGCTCGGCTACCGCGAGCCGCTGAACCCCAACGAGCAGAGCAAGAAGGACGACAACCCGCTCAACGTCCGCGCTCGGATCGAGAACATCTACAGCAAGCAGGGATTCGACTCGATCGACAAGGCGGATCTGCGCGGCCGGTTCCGCTGGTGGGGCCTGTACACGCAGCGGCGAGCGGGGTACGACGGCACCTTCACGGGTGACGAGAACATCGACCTGCTCGAGGACGACCACTTCATGATGCGCATCCGGTGCGACGCCGGCGCGCTCACCACCGAGCAGGTGCGCGTACTGGGTGGGATCTCGACGGAGTTCGGCCGCGACACCGCCGACCTGTCCGACCGCGAGAACGTGCAGTTCCACTGGATCCGCGTCGAGGACGTCCCGGAGATCTGGAACCGCATCGAGTCGGTCGGCCTGAAGACCACCGAGGCGTGCGGCGACTGCCCGCGCGTGGTGCTCGGCTCCCCGCTGGCCGGTCTCGCCCCCGACGAGGTCCTCGACCCCACCCCCGCGATCGACGAGATCGTGCGCCGCTACATCGGCGACAAGCGGTACTCGAACCTGCCGCGCAAGTTCAAGACCGCCATCTCGGGCCTGCAGGACGTGGCCCACGAGATCAACGACATCGCCTTCATCGGCGTCGTGCACCCCGAGCACGGCCCCGGACTCGACCTGTGGGTCGGCGGCGGCCTGTCCACCAACCCGATGCTCGCGCAGCGGGTGGGCGCGTGGATCCCGCTCGACGAGGTGCCCGACGTGTGGGAGGGCGTGGTCTCGATCTTCCGCGACTACGGCTACCGGCGGCTGCGGGCGAAGGCCCGGCTGAAGTTCCTGGTCAAGGACTGGGGCATCGAGAAGTTCCGGCAGGTTCTCGAGGACGAGTACCTCGGTCGCACGCTGATCGACGGCCCGGCGCCCGAGCCGCTCACCAGCCAGCGCGACCACGTGGGCGTCCAGAAGCTCAAGGACGGCACGTTCTCGGTGGGCTTCAGCCCGATCGCCGGACGCGTGTCCGGCACCATCCTCACCTCGGTGGCCGACGGTGCCGAGCGCGCCCGAGCGCGCGGGGTGCGGTTCACGCCGTACCAGAAGCTGATCGTGGTGGGCGTGCCCGAGGACACCGTCGAATCGCTGATCGCGGAGCTCGAGCCGCTCGGGCTGCAGGCGCGTCCGTCCATCTGGCGACGCAACCTGATGGCGTGCTCCGGCATCGAGTTCTGCAAGCTCAGCTTCGTCGAGACCCGCAAGCGGTCGCAGGTGCTGGTGCCCGAGATCGAGCAGCGGCTGGCCGATCTCAACGGCGAGTTGGATCTGCAGATCACGATCAACATCAACGGCTGCCCCAACAGCTGCGCCCGCTCGCAGATCGCCGACATCGGCTTCAAGGGCCAGCTCGTGGACGACCACGAGGGGAATCAAGTCGAGGGCTTCCAGGTTCACCTTGGTGGAAGCCTCGGGCTCGACAGCGGGTTCGGTCGCAAGCTGCGCCAGCACAAGGTTCTGTCGACCGAGCTCGGGGACTACATCGAGCGAGTGGTGCGCAAGTTCGCGGCGCAGCGCGAGGGCGACGAGCGCTTCGCGCAGTGGGCGGTCCGCGCCGCGGAAGAGGACCTGAGATGAGCGCACCCACCGCATCCCGCAACGCGTCGGCTGAGGAACTGCGGGCGATCGCACAGCGGGGCGCCGCCGAGCTCGGCGACGCCGATGCGCTCACGCTGCTGCGCTGGACGGCCGCGACGTTCGGTGACGACTACCTGGTCGCGTCGAACATGCAGGACGGCGTGCTCGTGCACCTCGCCAAGCAGGTGCAGTCCCGGCCGAAGGTGCTGTTCCTCGACACCGGCTACCACTTCCCCGAGACCATCGGCATGCGCGACGCCGTCGAGGCCGTGTACGAGGTGGACATCCTCAACGTCACGCCCGAACGGACGGTCGCCGAGCAGGACTCGGCGATGGGCAAGGACCTGTTCGCCCGCGACCCGGGCGAGTGCTGCAACCTGCGCAAGGTGGTTCCGCTGCGCGCCACGCTGGCCGGATACCCTGCATGGGTCACCGGCATCCGCCGCGTCGAGGCGCCCACCCGCGCGAAGGCGCCCGCGATCTCGTTCGACGAGGGTTTCGGCCTGGTCAAGATCAACCCGATCGTGGCCTGGTCCGACGAGCAGATGCAGGACTACATCGATGAGCACGGGATCCTGGTGAACCCGCTGGTCGACGAGGGCTACCCCTCGATCGGCTGCGCCCCGTGCACCGCCAAGCCCGCGCCGGGCTCCGATCCGCGCAGTGGCCGCTGGGCCGGGCGCGCCAAGACAGAATGCGGACTTCACACCTCATGACAGAGACTCCGACCCGAACGCCCGGGAACGCCGCCTTCACGACGCTCGACGCGCTGGAGTCCGAGGCGATCCACATCTTCCGGGAGGTGGCCGGCGAGTTCGAGCGTCCCGTGATCCTGTTCTCGGGTGGCAAGGACTCGACGGTGCTGCTGCACCTCGCACTGAAGGCGTTCTGGCCTGCGCCGCTGCCGTTCGCGCTGCTGCACGTGGACACCGGGCACAACCTGCCGGAGGTGCTGGCCTTCCGCGACGAGATCGTGGAGCGCCACAACCTGCGGCTGCACGTGGCCTCCGTCGAGGAATACCTGGCCGACGGCCGCCTCACCGAGCGCGCCGACGGCATCCGCAACCCCCTGCAGACGGTGCCACTGCTGGACGCCATCACCGAGAACAGGTTCGACGCCGTGTTCGGGGGCGGCCGCCGCGATGAGGAGCGCGCCCGCGCCAAGGAGCGCATCTTCAGCCTGCGCAACGCGTTCGGCCAGTGGGATCCGAAGCGGCAGCGGCCAGAACTGTGGAACCTGTACAACGGCCGGCACGCGCCGGGCGAGCACGTGCGCGTGTTCCCGCTGAGCAACTTCACCGAGCTGGACATCTGGCGCTACATCGCCCGCGAGGACATCCCGTTGGCCTCCATCTACTACGCCCACCAGCGCGACGTGTACCAGCGCGACGGCATGTGGATGACGCCCGGCGTGTGGGGCGGTCCCACCGAGAGCGAGGAGTTGCTGCGGCTGTCGGTGCGCTACCGCACCGTCGGTGACGGCTCGACCACCGGAGCGGTCCTGTCCGAGGCGGCCGACAACGAGGCCATCCTCGCCGAGGTCGCCGCGTCGCGGCTGACCGAGCGTGGCGCGACCCGCGGCGACGACCGCGTCTCCGAGGCCGCCATGGAAGACCGGAAGAAGGAAGGGTACTTCTGATGCGCGCCCCCGATCTGCTGCGCCTCGCGACCGCGGGCTCCGTCGACGACGGCAAGTCCACGCTGGTGGGACGGCTGCTATACGACACCAAGTCGGTGCTCGCCGACCAGATCGACGCCGTGACCCGCGCGTCGGTCGACAAGGGCCTCGACACGCCCGACCTGTCGCTGCTGGTGGACGGCCTGCGCGCCGAGCGCGAGCAGGGCATCACCATCGACGTGGCCTACCGCTACTTCGCGACTCCCAACCGGTCGTTCGTGCTGGCCGATACCCCCGGGCACGTGCAGTACACCCGCAACACGGTGTCCGGCGCGTCGACGGCGCAGATCGTCGTGTTGCTCACCGACGCCCGCAAGGGGGTCATCGAGCAGACCCGCCGGCACGCCGCGGTGATCCGCCTGCTGGGCGTACCGCATGTGGTGCTCGCCGTGAACAAGATCGACCTGGTCGGCGACCCGGCCTCGGTGTTCGCCGAGATCTCGGCCGAGTTCCACTCCCTGATGAACTCGCTCGGCTGGCCCGAGGGATGCGTGCACGCGATCCCCGTCTCCGCGCTGCACGGCGACAACGTGGCCTCGCGCTCGGCGAACACGCCGTACTACGACGGCCCGTCGCTGCTCGAGCACCTCGAGGCGGTACCCACCGACCCCGACACCGCGCCGATCGGCTTCCGCTTCCCGGTGCAGTACGTGATCCGGCCGCGCACCGCCGAGCACCCCGACTATCGCGGCTATGCCGGGCAGGTCGCGGCGGGCACCGTCACCGTCGGCGACGAGGTACTGGTTCTGCCGTCCGGGACGAGCACCACCATCGCCCGGATCGACACCGCCGACGGAGAGCTCGAGTCGGCCCACACCGGGCGCAGCGTCACGCTGATCCTCGCCGACGAGGTGGACGCGTCCCGTGGCGACGTCATCGTGGCCGTAGACGGCGCCCCCGAGCCGCGCCAGCAGTTCACGGCCACCGTCTGCTGGCTGGCCGACAAGCAGCTGCGCACCGGCTCGCGGCTGCTGCTCAAGCACGGCACGCGGACCACCCAGGCCATCGTGGGCTCGGTGGAGAGCGTCTTCGACGAGCAGGAACTGACGGTGACCGAGGGCTCGACCCTCGAGCTCAACCAGATCGGGACCATTGCAGTGACCACCGCGGAGCCCATCGTGGCGGACGACTACGACGTGAACCGCGAGATGGGCTCGTTCCTGCTGATCGATCCGCAGTCGGGCAACACCCTGGCCGCCGGGCTGGTCGGCGACGCGCTGTCGCACCTGGTCTAGCTGCCGCGCACGAGGGGATCCGGCCCGAACGCCCGGTCCCGTGGTGACCACGGCGCCGGCCACGTCGGGGAGACGGTGTGAGCCGCGTGCCGGTCGAGAACGGCGATCGACTGGTCGGGCGTGAACTCGGCGTCGCAGAACGTGGAGCGGACGGCAGGCATCCGCCCAAGGGCGGCGCGGGCGGAACAGCATCAGGTCTGCGCAGGCGGCAACGCCGGGCGGTAGCTCCCCGACCCGCGGTCGACGCTCTCCGCCGATTCGTTCCCGATTCCGTTATCCGACGTCACGATGTGAACGCTACCGTCGGCCGAGATCGGACTACTCCTCCTCGTCGGCGCCCCGGTCGACGCGGACCACGCCGGCGATACTCGCCAGCTCGGCGGCCGCGTCGGCCACCCCGCGGCCGAACAGGGTCATCGTCACCGTCACCAAGCGGGGCTCGTCACCGTCGCGCCCACCCCTGCCGTCGACCACCGCGAGCGCGGCCACCGTCCACACCCGGCGGGAGCACGCCTCGAGGAGGTCACGGAGAACACCCCGGCCGTCCTCGTACGTCACGGTGAAGCCCCGCTCCGCGACACCCCGTTCGGACACGATCCGGCCCAGCGGGGTGAAACACAGCACCGCCACGAAATGCAGGACGGCGACGGCGACGGCGAGCAGTTCCAGGCCGGCGCCGGCGGCCATGCCGATGGCCGCGGTCTCCCACACCGCCGCGGCGGTCGTGAGACCGCGGATGGTGCCCCGCCGGGTGATGATCAGGCCGGCGCCGAGGAAGCCGATCCCTGACACGATCTGCGCCGCGACACGCGACGGGTCCAACACCACCGTCCCCGGGGCGAGTACGTCGCCGAAGCCGTACTTGCTGACGAGCAGGATCAGTGCGGACGTGGTGCCGACGATGGCCTGCGTGCGCAGACCCGCACTCTTACCGCGGTACTGGCGCTCGAGCCCGATGACCGTCGACAGGCCGAACGCCAACAGCAGCTCACAGAGCTGTCGCCAACCCTGGCCGATTCCGGCCCACATGCTCACGTTCACCACCGTTCCATCTTCCGCGGCGGCGGCGTCGCGTCCAGGCCCGGGTCAGGGAACGGCGATCTCCGGCACGTGAGTGGCACGCACGTACACGTCGTCGCCCTCCTGCAGCCCGAGTGCGGCGGCGTCGCCGCGGGTGATCTGGGCGTGGAACGTCTCGCCGGTCGCCGCGTTCTTCAGCTCCACGCGGACCTCGAACCCCAGATACACGACGCGCTGCACCTCGGCCCGCGTGACGCCGGCCTCGTCGGCCGTGGGCCCCCCGGCGAGCGCCATGTCCGGGGTGAGGCCGACGCGGATGTCGTGCGGGCGCACGAGCACCCCGTTGAGCTTGGCCACGGAACCCAGGAACGACATCACGAACGGTGTCGCCGGGCGGTCGTACACGTCCTCGGGCGTACCGACCTGCTCGATCCGGCCCTTGTTGAGCACGGCGATCCGATCGGCGATGTCGAGGGCCTCCTCCTGGTCGTGCGTGACGATCACCGTCGTCACGTGGACCTCCTCGTGCAGCCGACGCAACCACGACCGGAGCTCCTCGCGGACCTTCGCGTCCAGGGCGCCGAACGGCTCGTCGAGCAGCAGCACCTGGGGGTCGACCGCCAGCGCGCGCGCCAGGGCCATGCGCTGCCGCTGGCCGCCCGACAGCTGCGCCGGGTAGCGGGTCTGGAATCCGGCCAGGCCCACGACCTCCAGCAACTCGTCGACCTTCGACGTGACCTCTGCTGCGGGGCGCTTGCGGATCTTGAGACCGAACGCGACGTTCTCTCGAACGGTCATGTGCTTGAACGCCGCGTAGTGCTGGAACACGAAGCCGATGTCCCGCTGCTGCGGCGTGGCCCGGCTGACGTTGTCGCCGTTGATGAACACCTCGCCGCTGTCGAGATGGTCGAGGCCGGCGATCGACCGCAGCAGCGTCGACTTTCCCGAGCCGGAGGGGCCGAGCAGGGCGGTCAGCGAACCGTCGGGGATGTCCAGTGACACGTTGTCGAGGGCCGCGAAGTCCCCGTACCGCTTGTTGGCGCCGACGACGCGGATGGTCACGGGACCGTCGGCCGGGTCGGCGGACCGGGCGGGCGCGCTCACCGGAGCGGCCTCGTTGGTCTGCGCTTCACTCGTCATCGTTCCGCTTCTTTCTGCCGGCTTCCAGAATGGTCATGACTGCCAGGGCGATGATCGCCAGGAACATCAGCAGCGTCGCTGCCGCGTACGCGCCGAAGGTGTTGTAGTCGTCGGTGAACCGCGACGACACGAGCAGGGTCAGGGTCTGTGAGGTCCCGGGGAATCCGGACGACACCATGGTCACGGCGCCGTATTCGCCGAGCGCGCGGGCGATCGTCAGCACCACCCCGTAGGTCAGGCCCCAGCGGATGGCCGGGAGGGTGATCCGCCAGAACGTCTGCCAGCCGTTCGCCCCCAGCGTTGCAGCGGCCTCCTCCTGCTCGGTCCCGATCTCGTGCAGGACGGGCTCGACCTCGCGGACCACGAACGGAAGGGTCACGAATATCGTCGCCAGCACCATTCCCGGGAGGCCGAAGATGACGCGGAAGCCGAGGGAGTCGACGCCCCCGAACCAGCCACCGACACCCCACAGCATGATCAGGGCCACGCCGACCACGACCGGAGAGACCGCGAACGGTAGGTCCACCGCCGCCTGCAGCAGCCCCTTACCGCGGAAGCGACCCCGTGCGAGCGCGATGGCCACAACGATCCCGAAGATCACGTTCAGCGGGACGACGATGACCAGGATCAGCAGCGACAGCTCGAGCGCCGCGATCGCCGCGGGCGTGGTGATCCACTCCCAGAACTGTACGAGGCCGTGCTGGAACGAGCGGTACAGGATGATGGCGATGGGCAGGACCAGCAGCACGAACAGGTACAGCAGCGCTACCGAGCGCAGGGTCAGAACCGTCTTCCTGCTCAGCTTCATGCGGCGTTCTCCTCCCGCTTGGCGGCCCGCGAGCCGAAGTACCGCATCACGAACAGCATCACGAAGGCGATCAGCAGCAGCGCCACCGACACCACGGACGCGGACGTGTTGTCGTCGGCCTCGATCTGCTGCTGGATGTACTGCGACGCCACCTGCGTCTTACCGGGGATGTTGCCGCCGACCAGAACGACCGAGCCGAACTCGCCGATCGCGCGGGTGAACGCCAGGCCCGCACCCGACAGGATCGCCGGCGCCAGGGTCGGCAGGATCACGCGCCGCAGGATCACGGCGTTGCTCGCGCCGAGCGAGGCCGCGGCCTCCTCCACCTCGTGGTCGAGCTCGAGCAGGACGGGCTGCACCTGGCGGACCACGAACGGCAGCGTCACGAACGCGAGCGCGATCACGAGCGCCGGCTGCGTGGCGTTCAGCTTCAGGCCGACGGGGCTGTCCGGGCCGTAGAGCGACAGCAGCACGATCGACGCGACGATGGTCGGCAGCGCGAACGGCAGGTCGATGATCGCGTTGACGAGTCCCTTGCCCGGGAAGTCGTCACGAACCAGCACCCACGCGATCAGGGTCCCCAGCACGACGTTGATCAGAGCGACCACGAGCGACACCCACACCGTGATCCCGAGCGCCTCCAGCGCGCCCTTGGTGGTCAGCGCGGACCAGAAGCCGCCGAGCCCGTCGTCGAACGACTTGCCGACGATCGCGGCGATCGGCAGCAGCACGATCACCGAGATCCAGATCCACGCGACGCCGATCCGCAGCGGGTCGACCGGGAGGCGCCCGCGGCGCGGACCCGTCGATCGCGCGGGGCTCGCGCCCGGCTCGGGGCGAGCCTGCGTGGCGGTACTCATCACTGACCTCCAGCCTGGTACAACTTCGTGACGACACCGTTGGCGCTGAACAGCGCGTTGTCGACGGCCGGCCAACCGGTGAGGTCCTTGGTGAGCCTCTTGCCGGACACCGTCTTGCCCGCCGTGCCCTTGCCCAGCTCGGCCCCGAGCTGCTCCACCGTCCACAGGAACTGGGGCTGCGCGGCGAACTCGTCCCGTGTCTGCGCGATGATCGCGGGGTCGACCGGGCGGAAGCCGCCTGCGGGCAGCGCCCGCTGCGCCTGGGCCGTGTACAGGAAGTCGACGAACGTGTTCGCGGCGGCGAGGTCCCTACTGCTGTTGACGACGGTGACGGGGAGGTCGATCCGGATCGACTGCGGCGGGATGAGGTACTCGACGGGCGCCAGCCCGGCCTTCTTGTTCTGCTTCTGCAGCATCACGGCCTCACTCTCGTAGCTGAGCAGGACGTCGCCCTGCCCTGCCTCGAACGCCGTGGTCGCATCCCGACCCGAGCTGGGGCTGATGTGGATGTGCTTACCGATCAGCTCCTTGAGGAACGCCTGCCCCGCCTTCGGGTTCCTGCCACCGTCGGACGCCGCCGCGTACGGGGCCATCAGGTTCCACTTGGCGGAACCCGAGCTCGCGGGATTCGGCGTGATCACGTCGACGCCCGGCTTGAGCAGGTCGGCCCAGTCGTGGATGCCCTTCGGATTGCCCTGCCGCACCACGATCACGACCAGAGACGTGAACGGCACACTCTTGTTGGGCCGCGCGCTCTCCCAGTTCTTGTCGATCAGGCCAGCCGACACGTCGCGGGTCACGTCCGGTTGCACCGAGAAGTTGACGACGTCCACCGGGACGTGTCGCACGACCTTGCGCGACTGGTCGCCCGAGGCGCCGTACGACTGAGAGAAGCCGATATCGGGATGCGTCTTGCGGAACAGCGGGATCTCGACGTCGAACGCCGGCTTACCGGCGGAGAACGCCACCAGATTCAGGTGGTGTGAACCGCTCGAGATGTCGATCCCGCCGGGGGTGTCGGTGGAGCCGCCACACGCGGCCGTGAGGAACAACGCCGCCGCCGCGAGGAGACTCGCGACCGCGCGTCGTCCGGGTCTTGAGGGCATGGTGTCTCGCCGTTCGTCGCTGGACTGGTGCGGCCCGACGAATCGGGCACGGCGAGAATCTTAAGGTCCCGTCAGTGGGCCACCGCCCAGGCTACGACCAGCAGCACCAGCAGGGCGATGAGCATCCAGGTGACCTTGGAACGCGGAAGCTTGAGTCGGCGCCCGCCGTGAGTCGATGGCACTAGCCTTCATATCCCCTCTCCAGGGCTATCACCTGTGGTTTCTTCCTGGACATCCGGTTCGCTCACCCGCGTCGGCCCGTGCAGTGCATCGGCCAACCGATCGATCAAGGCGGTGAGCACCCGCACGATCAAGATTGCGATCAGCAAGAGCGCAATCAGCATGATCAGCACCTGCGGAACGTACGGGAGGCTCGACAGCCACAACTCGACGGTGTCCCACCAATGGGCTATCGCGTGCATCGACGTCGAGAGTAACGCGCTTGGGTTCCCGCGTTGATCGGCGGTGGCGCATCATGGGATCCATGCCAGCCAAGAACGCCGACACCTCGGCTTCCGAGACGGTGACCACCAACGGCGCGACGCCCACCGCAGCACCCTCCTCGACGCCGCCCGCACCCGGCCCGACGACGGTCGCCGAGCACGAGCCGCTGCCGGCCGCTCCGCGCGGCGCCGACGGGCACACCGACAGCGCGTTCCCGCCGATCCATGACTACGCGTTCCTGTCCGACTGCGAGAACACGTGCCTGATCGCCAGGGACGGCACGGTCGAGTGGATGTGTATCCCCCGCCCCGACTCCCCCAGTGTGTTCGGCGCGATCCTCGACCGGGGCGCCGGTTCGTTCCGGCTCGCCCCGTACGGCGTGCGGGTGCCGTCGGATCGTCGATACCTGCCCGGCAGCCTGATGCTGGAGACCACCTGGCAGACGTCGACCGGCTGGCTGATCGTGCGGGACGCACTGGTCATGGGCCCCTGGCACGACACCGACACCCGCTCGCGCACGCACCGTCGTACCCCCACCGATTGGGACGCCGAGCACATCCTGCTGCGCACCGCGCGGTGCGTGTCCGGCACCGTCGAACTGCAGGTGAACTGCGAGCCCGCGTTCGACTACAACCGCGCCGGCGCACGCTGGGAGTACTCCGCCGAGGGCTACAGCGAGGCGGTCGCGCGGCCCCGCACGGGGGACACGGACGATTTCCCGGAGCTCAAGCTGACCACCGACATGCGCCTCGGCTTGGAGGGGCGCGAGGCTCGCGCACACACCCGGATGCGGGAGGGCGACGAGGTGTATGTCGCCCTGTCGTGGAGTAAGCACCCCGTTCCCCAGACCTTCGCCGAGGCCTCGAAGAAGATGTGGGCCACCGCGGAGTCGTGGCGGCAGTGGATCAACGTCGGCCACTTCCCCGACCACCCGTGGCGCTCGTACCTGCAGCGTTCGGCGCTCACCCTGAAAGGGCTGACCTATTCGCCGACCGGCGCGCTGCTCGCCGCCTCGACCACCTCGCTCCCCGAGACCCCGAAGGGCATCCGCAACTGGGATTACCGGTACGCCTGGGTCCGCGACTCGACGTTCGCCCTGTGGGGCCTGTACACCCTGGGCCTCGACCGCGAGGCCGAGGACTTCTTCTCGTTCATCGCCGACGTGTCCGGCGCCAACAACGGCGAACGGCACCCGCTGCAGGTGATGTACGGGGTGGGCGGCGAGCGCACGTTGATCGAGGAGGAGCTGACGCACCTCACCGGGTACGACGGTGCCCGGCCGGTCCGGATCGGTAACGGGGCGTACAACCAGCGCCAGCACGACATCTGGGGCACGATCCTGGACTCGTTCTACTTGAACACCAAATCCAGCGAGCGGATCCCGGAGACGCTGTGGCCGGTGCTCAAGGAGCAGGTCGAGGAGACGCTCAAGCACTGGCGCCAGCCCGATCGCGGCATCTGGGAGGTGCGCGGCGACCCACAGCACTTCACGTCGTCGAAGGTGATGTGCTGGGTCGCCCTGGACCGCGGCGCCAAGCTCGCCATCATGCACGGCGAGGCGGACTACGCCGAGAAGTGGTCGGCCGAGGCCGACACGATCAAGGCCGACATCCTCGAGCACGGCGTCGACGACCGCGGCGTGTTCACGCAGCGGTACGGGAGCGACGCGCTGGACGCGTCGCTGCTGCTGGTGCCGCTGCTGCGGTTCCTACCGTCGGACGACCCGCGGGTGCGGGCCACCGTCCTCGCCATCGCGGACGAGCTCACTGAGGACGGCCTGGTGCTGCGGTACCGCGTGGAGGAGACCGACGACGGGCTGGCGGGCGAGGAGGGATCGTTCACGATCTGCTCGTTCTGGCTGGTGTCGGCGCTGGTGGAGATCGGCGAGGTGCCGCGAGCGCGGGCGCTGTGCGAGCGCCTGCTCTCGTTCTCGAGCCCGCTCAAGCTGTACGCGGAGGAGATCGACCCGAAGACCGGCGCGCACCTGGGCAACTTCCCACAGGCGTTCACCCACCTGGCGCTGATCAACGCCGTGGTGCACGTGATCCGCGCCGAGGGCACGCACCACGCATCGAGCTTCCTGCCGGCACATCCATCGCCGTAGACGGAGCAGGGCGGGACGCCGGCGCCGGCGGTGATAGTCACGACAGCATGATCCGGGCGTCTCGCTGTCTTCGCTGACCCAACATGTGCACCGTTCCGTCGGTCCGCGGGTCGGGCCGCTGGACGGCGTCCGGCGGACCATACGAGCCCGCGCCTCGCAAGCAGCGGCGCTACCCCAACCCGCGCCTCGCAAGCAGCGGCGCTACCCCAACCCGCGCCTCGCAAGCAGCGGCGCTACCCCAACCCGCGCCTCGCAAGCAGCGGCGCTACCCCAACCCGCGCCTCGCAAGCAGCGGCGCGATGTCCGGGTCGGCGCCGCGGAAAGCGCGATACGCCTCCTGTGCGTCGACGCTGCCGCCCCGCGACAGGACGGTGGCGCGCAGGCGCTCCCCGTTCGCGCGGGTGGCGCCCCCGTTTGCCGCGAACCACGAGGCCGCGTCGGCGTCGAGCACCTCGGACCAGATGTAGCTGTAGTAACCGGCGCCGTAGCCGCCCGAGAAGATGTGCGAGAAGTAGGGGCCGCGGTAGCGGGACGGCAGCTGCGGCAGGTACAGACCCGCGGCGTCGAGGGCAGCGCGCTCGAACGCGTCGACATCGTCGACGGTCGTGCCGGGCGCGATGGTGTGCCAGGCCAGATCGATCACCGCCGCGGCGAGGTATTCGACAGTGGCGAAGCCCTCGCCGCGGGTGTCGTGGCTGGTGAGTCGCGCGCGCAGCTCCAGCGGCAGCTGTGCTCCGGTCTCATGGTGGCGGGCGAAGTTGTCGAGCACATCCGGCCAGGTCAGCCACATCTCGTTGAACTGCGAGGGGAACTCGACGAAGTCCCGTGGCACCGCGGTGCCAGAGAAGAACGGGTACCGCACGCGCGACAGCAGCCCGTGCAGGGCGTGCCCGAACTCGTGGAACACCGTGGTGGCCTCGTCGACACTCAGCAGCGACGGCTTGTCGCCCACCGGCTTGACGAAGTTGCAGACGTTGATCACCACCGGCAGGGTGCCGAGTAGCTCCGACTGGTCGACGAAGCTGGTCATCCACGCCCCGCCGCGCTTGCTGGGGCGGGCGAAGTAGTCGCCGACGAACAGCCCGATCGTCGTCCCGTCCTCGCCGCGGACCTCCCACGCGCGGGCGTCGGGGTGGTGCAGTGGAAGGTCGGTTCGCTCGGCGAACGCGAGCCCGTACAGCAGGTGCGCGGCATGGAACGCCCCGCGGGTGACGACGGCGTCGAGCTCGAGGTACTCGCTCGGGTCCAGAACGACACCGTCGCCGCCTGCCTCAGCGCGCGCGGCGGCGATCCGGGCGTAGTACGCCCAATCCCACGTCTCGATCGGGTGCCCCGCGATCTCCTCGAGCTCCGCGAGCTCGGCGCGCGCGTTGGCGACGGCCGGCGCGGCGAGCCGGGTGAGCATGGCGGATGCCGCCTCGGCGGTGCCTGCGGTCTGGTCGGCGATGGCGTAGGCGGCGTGGTTCGGGTACCCGAACAGCGCGGCCCGCTCCGCACGCAGAGCGGCGATCCGGGCGATCAACGCGCGGGTGTCGGTGTCGCCGCCGCGGGAGCCGCGCGCCAGAGCCGCCTCGAGCAGGCGACGACGGGACTCGCGAACCGCGAGCCGAGCGATCAGCGGCTGATCGGTCGGGTAACCGAGCGCGAGCTTGTATCCGGTGCGACCGTCCGCCTCGGCCGCCGCGCGGGCGGCGGCGAGGGCGTCGTCGCCCAGTCCGGCGAGATCCGCGGCATCGTCGAACCACACCGCGGATCCGTTGGTCTCGGCAAGGGCGTACTGCTGGAACCGGGTGACCAGCGTGGACAGCTCGGTGTTGAGCTCGGTGAGCCGGGCCTGGCCGGCGGCGTCGAGTCCAGCGCCCGAGCGGGTGAAGCGCAGGTGGTATCGCTCCACCAACCGCCGCGCCTCCGGGTCGACATTCTCGCGAGCGGCATACACCGCATCGATGCGCGCGAACAGTCGGGCGTCGAGGTGGATCGCGTCCTCGTGCGCGGAGTACCGCGGCCAGATCCGGGTCTGCGCCTTCTCCAGCTCGTCGGTGGTGTCGGTGGACGTCAGGCTGGCGAACACCGCCGTCACGCGGGCCAACTCGCGACCCGCCCGTTCGAGCGCCTCGACGGTGTTGGCGAACGTCGCGGGCTCGTCCGACGCAGCGATCTCCTCGACCTCGGCGCGATGCCGCGCGAACGCCTCGTCGAACGCAGCAGCCCAGTCGAGGCCGGCGAACGCCGCGAAATCGGGAAACTGGTAGGGCAGGGTGCTGGGCGCGAGTGCGGCGTCGACGGTCACCCGTCCGACGCTAGCCGACGGCGCGCCTCCGCTCTCGGGCACGACGCGTCTTGACTCTCATCAGCGCACCGACGTCAGGCCTGCGGCACCGCGCAGCCGTCCGGGCCACAGACGTCACTGTCGGCCACTACCTGCAGCGACGGCGCCTTGTCGCCCCATGCCCGGTCGAGCGCGTCGGAGAACACCGCAGCCGGCTGCGCGCCGGACACCGCGTAGCGCCGATCGAAGACGAAGAACGGGACGCCCGAGACGCCGAGTTCCGCGGCCTGCTCCTCGTCGGCGCGTACGGCGTCGGCGTACGCGTCGGAGTCGAGCACTCGCCGCACGTCGGCCTCGTCGAGTCCCGCGCCGACGGCGACGGCGACCAGCCGGTCGCGGCTTCCGAACAGCGGCGCGGGGTCGGCGAAGTTCGCCGCGTACAGCGCGTCCAGCACCGGCTCCTGCAGTCCCTTGTCGAGCGCGAGGTGCAGGATGCGGTGCATGTCGAAGCTGTTGCCGTAGTCGCGGCCGGAGGTCTGGTACTTCAGCCCCGCGGCCTCCGCCTGCGCGCCCAACCCACGCTCGTTCGCCTCGGCCTGCGCCGCCGAGATGCCGTACTTGGCGGCGATCTTCTCGACCACGGGCCCCGAGGCGTCGGCGGGCACCGTCGGGTCCAGCTCGAACGAGCGATGCACCACCCGGACGTCACCGCGGTGGGCGAACCCCTCCAGCGCCTGCTCGAACCGGGCCTTACCCAGGTAGCAGAACGGGCAGTTGATGTCGGTCCAGATCTCGACGTCGACGGTCACCATGGCCTCCTCGCGTGCCGGGCACCCTGCCTTCAGACACTCCTAGTCGAACACCCGGGCGACGCGGTTATTCCCGCCGTCAGCCGCCCAGCAGGCCCGCGACGGAGCGCAGCTGCCGTTCGGCGTCGGCAGCCAGCGTGGCGACGACGGTCGCGGCGGGGCGGAGTTCGGTGATCAGCTCGACCGCCTCGCCGGCGTACACGGAGGCGTGCGTGGGGTCGGTCTTGTCGTAGACGGCGCGTAGCTTCTTGTTCGTGGCATCGGCATAGGTGTCGGCGAACTCGTTGCGGATCAGCCGGCCGCCCCAGCGAGCCGGCCAGTCGAAGCCCTGCGCGCGGTCGAACAGGTCCGTGTACAGCGTGTCCTCGGCGCGCGCGCCGAGAATCCGCTCACGGACCCAGTCGGGGGCGTCGGCCTCGCCGCTGGCGAGCAGCGCGGTCCCCACCATCACACCGGCCGCACCCGCGGCGAGCGCCGCCGCCACCCCGCGCCCGGTCGCGATGCCGCCGGCGACCAGCACCGGGAGTTGCGTGGCGTCGAGCACCTGCTGGGCGATCGACAGCGTCGCGATGTGCCCGGTGTGCCCACCGGCCTCCGAGCCCTGCGCGATCACGAAGTCGACGCCTGCCGCCTCGACGATGCGCAGGTCGTCGAGGGTGTTGACCTGCGAGCCGACCACGGCTCCCGCGGCCTTCGCCTCGAGCACGTACGCGGCGGGGTCGCCGAACGACAGCAGCATCACGTCGGGTCGCTCGGCGACGACGGCGTCGAAGGTCGCGCGGTTCTTATCCAGCGCCCAGCACATCAGGCCGGCGCCGAACGGCCCGGTCGCGCGGGCGACGGCGGCCGGGCGGGCGTCGAACTCCGGCGTCTGCGCGTGCCCGACGCCGATCAGGCCGACCCCGCCGCCCGCGGTCACGGCCGCGGCGAGGGCCCCGCCGGCGCGGTTCGCCATGGGCGCGCCGAGGATCGGCGCATCGACTCCGAACGTCCGGGTGAACCAGGTGGTGAGCACGGCGATCACGCTACGCCGCGTCCCGATCGCCTCGGCTCGACACCGCTATGACGACCATCATATGATGATCGTCATAACCGCGCGATCGTCAGGAGACACCCCATGCCCATGATCGACATCTACGCCCCTACCAGCACGTTCGCCGATACCCGCGCCCTCGCGCAGGCCGCCGCGGCGACGTTGATGCGGATCGAGCAGGTCCCCGACATCCCGATGTTCCGCGACAACACCGCCGCCTTCGTGCACGAGCTGCCGGCGGACGCCGTCAGCACCGTCTCCGGCGAGTCGGCGAACATCCGAGTCCAGGTGCTCACCAACGCCGGCGCGCTGGATCGCGACAAGCAGCTCGCGACCGTCGAGCAGCTGACGGCGCTGGTCACCGCGGCCGCGGCCGCGGGCTGGGGCGGACGGGTGTGGGTCCTGCTCACCGAGGCCGTGCCCGGCGGCTGGGGCCTGGCGGGGCACGCGAACACGAACGACGAGTTGGTGGCCGCCGCGCGCGCCGAGATCGCCCGGCCGCAGGCACACTGAGCGGCATGCCGGAAGCCCGTGGCGACGCACGCACGAAGATGGTCGAGGCGGCCGTCGTCGTGCTCGCGCGCTCCGGCTACCAGGGTGCCTCGTTCAGCGCGGTGCTCACCGAGTCGGGCGCGCCCCGCGGGTCGATCTACCACCACTTCCCCGGCGGCAAGGACGAGCTGGTCGAGGCGGCTCTGGAACTCCAGACGGCACGCGTGATCGCAATGCTCGAGGCGATGCACGGTATCCCGCCCCGGCAGGTGGCCGAGCGCTTCCTCGAGGCGTGGCACCGGACGCTGATCGGCGCCGACTTCGCGGCGGGGTGTTCACTGCTCGCCGTCGCCACGTCCGCCGGCCCGGCCCTGCAGGCGACCGCGGGGCGGCTGTTCGGCGACTGGATGGGCGCGCTGACGCGGGCGTTGACGGTGGGGGGTGCCCCCGCCGACGCGGCCGCCGAGTTCGCCGCCGACCTGCTGGCGGCGTCCGAGGGCGCCGTCGCGATCTGCCGGGCGCAGCGGTCGACGGCCGTGCTCGACGCGCTGCGGGGCCGCCTCGTCCGGGAGGCGGAGGCGCTGGCCGGTTGACGCCCGCCGAGCTGTCGTAGGGCCCTGGCACAATCGGGCGGCATGGCGAGGTTGGCGAACCCCGAGGTCCGGCGCATCCGCGCGCTCCGGCTCCGGGCGCAGGGGCTGGTGCCCGGCGTGCGCGACTGGCGGTCCGCGGCCGACGTGGCGCGGGGCATGCTGGCGATGCAGGCGCAG